>JBEBGA010000585.1:0-1352 GCA_040081695.1 Pyrinomonadaceae bacterium | reverse complement strand
GGTCAAAGATGTTCTGATCGACGCCCGCATCACCACGACCCAACTCAAACTCGAGGTGACCGAAAGCACCGTCATGGAACACAGCGAAAGGTCGCTCAAGGTACTCAACGATCTGGACAAGCTCGGCGTGTCGCTTTCGACGGATGACTTTGGCACGGGATACTCCAGTCTGAGCTATCTTCAGAAATTCCCCTTCGAGCGGCTCAAGATCGACCGGTCGTTCATCAACATCATGGACGATGACGAAAAGAGCGGCGCGATCGTTAAGACGATCTTAATGCTCGGCGAAAACCTCGGCCTAGAGGTTGTCGCCGAAGGCCTCGAGACTGCCGTCCAACTCGACAAGCTCCGCGAACTCGGCTGCACAAAAGGCCAGGGCTACCTCTTCTCACGCCCCATCGACCGCGAAGCCGCCGAAGAATTCCTCGAAAGCGGCGGAAATATGTTCGCCGCGAATCCGTCGCTCACATTTCACAACCCGACTCCAATGGTCGAGTTCGCCGAGCTTCAGTAATCTCGCCTCCGCTGGATTCAGCATGACTTCGAAAAGTCGTCGGACGCCAACCAACCGTTGTTTGGTCGCGGCGAATGGTTGATTGACGGTGATAATCAATTGTTTGATGGCGGCAAACGGTTGATTGACGGCGATAATCAATTGCTTGACGGCTACAAACGGTTGACTGACGGCGATAATCAATTGATTGACGGCGACAAACAGTTGATTGACGGCGATAATCAATTGCTTGACGGTAGCAAACGGTTGATTGACGGCGGCTCCGAACTATTTGCTGACGCAAAACTGTTGTTTTTTGGCAGAAAAGTCTAGTTTTTTGTTGGAAAAGTGTTTGTTTCCCTCAAAAAAAGGGGTAATTGGTGAAGAAATTTGCATCGCCACTAGCTTCAGCCAGTTGTTTGCGATGCTCTAATGAATTGCCACTAGCTTTAGCTAGTGGTAAGAAGCCCAAAATGATCCCGGGCTTTAGCCCAAAATTGGTCTAAAGCCCGTGAATTTGTTGTGTGCCTGTCCACTAGCTAAAGCTAGTGGCAATTCACAAGAGAATTTCTTCCCACTAGCTAAAGCTAGTGGCAATTCGTAAGAGTTTTTAGCCCTTTTCCACCAATTTTATCTCGGTGAGCCCTAGTGTGTCGCAGAAAAAGAGAAGGCTCCGCCGGGCGGAGCCTTCTCTATCTCGGAAATACGACAAAAAACCCTACTTCTCCGCTACGCGATTTCCGGCGGACTTCGCCGGTTTTACGTACTTGTCCATCCAGTTTACCATCTCGAAGAGCGTGTGCTCGGTCGATTCGCGGGCGCTGTAGCCGTGCGATTCGTGCGGGAGCATTACGAGCCG
>JBEBGA010000584.1:0-1352 GCA_040081695.1 Pyrinomonadaceae bacterium | reverse complement strand
GGTATTCGACCAGCGTTTGTAATCGGCTAGCGGTGAACATCCGTAAACGCGTGTTTTGAGCTTACCCTGACGCAACAATTCCTGATAAACGCTGATCTCCGCCCCGGCGGACATATCCTGAACGCTGGTCACGCCGAGCGAAGCAGCATGATCGGTCGCCGCCTGAGCCGCTTCAAGCTTTTGCTCGAAACTCGCAGCGGGGATAACTTTGTCAATGTAATAGCTGGCCGCGTCCTTAAATATCCCCGTCGGATTGCCCGAAGCATCGAGGACGATCTCGCCGCCGGCGACGTCTTTGACGGTTTTATCAACCCCCGCGAGCCGCATCGCCAGGCTGTTTGCCAGCGCCATGTGGCCGTCGAGTCGGTTGATAAAGACAGGATTATCCGGTGTCGCCGCATCGATAAGAGCCGCCGTCGGCAGATTGTTTGGCGTCCAGTTTTCGTGGTCCCATTGGCCCCCAAGTATCCAACGCCCCTTTGGCAGCTTTGCCGCAAACGCTTTGATACGTGCAACAAATTCCTGCGGCGTTTTCGCGTCACGCAGATCGACCGAGGCAAGTTGACTGCCCGTCTCCATAAAATGCACGTGCGCGTCGTTAAAACCCGGCAGCACGAGCTTGCCCTTGGCGTCTATAACGCGGGTCTTAGGCCCTATCCACGGCCTGATTTCGGCGTCCGAACCTACGGCCTTGATCTTTCGCCCGATCATCGCGATCGAAGTTGCAACGGTACGCTTTGCATCCATCGTGCGAATGTTTGCGTTGATGATGACAAGATCGGCGGCGCCGTTTTGGGCTAAAGCGATCGACGACAAATTTAGGCCGATGGCCGCAAGCGTTATTATTAAAGCTAACTTTTTCATATTTAGAGCATCTGAGAAACGGTGTATTCTTAAAGTGTCCGGCAATTATACAATGAAAGAAAAGTATATCCATATCCTAGGCATCGCACTTGTCGCTCTCGGGCTGGGATTTGTTGCATTTGTGTATTCGACTGAGCCGCGAACACTCTCCGAAGTCGCGACGAAAAGCCAGGTCGTGCTAGGCACGTACGAGATAAAACGCGATGAATTTACACGCGGCCTGGCGCTATTTCGGAGCGATGATTTTATCGGAGCAAGGGCGGCGTTTGACCGTGCCGATCCGGAGAAACGGGACGCAAATACACAGTTTTACACAGCGTACAGCTATTACCGCCAGGGTTGGGGACGGCTATCGAACGACGATACGCTGTTCAAACCGGGGCTTGAGACGGTCAATCGCGTAATGATACTGGATCCAAATTTCAGATCGACCGACGATACTCTAACGATGAAAACAGCGTCGGAGCTGAAATATGAACTCGAAGAAG
>JBEBGA010000583.1:0-1355 GCA_040081695.1 Pyrinomonadaceae bacterium | reverse complement strand
ATATGAAGTTTCCAAACTGGAACGACTGGCAAGAAGTTGACCAATACAACGGCACAACCGACGGAAATTTTGTGAAAATCACCGCCAAAGTTTTAAACACTTCGCCCGAAACAAAATATGCCGACCTCAGTTTTAAGGAAACGTTTAAGGGCGACAAATGGGACGGTGCCAGACCCGATATGCCTTTAAAAAAGGATTTTGTCAGCTTTAAGGTCGAGCCGGGCGAAGAAAGAGAAATCGAATTTGTTTGGGATTCAAGCGGTTATGCGTGGTTTGATGATGGTCGTCCGCGGCTCGTCCAACGCATCAAAGCCGAGATTTGGAAAGAAAATAAACTGGTTGATAGTATGACCAAAAATCTGAAAGTTGCTCCTAAACCTGTCGTGCTGGTTCACGGTTTGTGGGACAGCTGGAGACGGTTTGAGGTTTGGCAGAATATTTTTACACTCTCGCACAGTTACGATTGGAAAGCGTTTCCCGTCGGCGAAAAGAGCGAACACGGCGTGATGGATATGGGCGAATTCGGGTCGCCCAAACAGGGCAAAACACTAGCTGAAAACGCGGCGGCACTCAAATCATACATCAGCTATGCACAGCAAGACCGCAATGCGTGGCACGTTGATATTGTCGCACATTCGACCGGCGGTTTGGTTGCTCGAAATTATGTCAGCCAACTGATGCCTGAACCTCTCGAAGACGGTCGTCCGCAGGTTTCGCGTCTGCTCTTGCTCGGCACTCCGAACACGGGCAGCACCTGTGCGGATATGATGTATATCGTTGCAGGCAGCAAGCCTTTGTATTACGCGACGAGATTGTTTGCCGTTGAGTTCAATCGCGTGAATAGCACACGAAAAGGCGTAAGATTTTCGGCTCTCGCCGGAAACCCAATGCCGTTTATGTGTAATGCCATAACTCCGAACGACACTTTTGTTTCGGTCGCATCGGCACATTGGACTATCAAAGACACGGCAGTTACACCTTACACGCATGAGGAATTGACGGGCGATAAAGGTCTTGCACACTTTGTGAATGATCGTCCAACGCAGGGAATTCCTATCTTTACGGATTTTGTGAAACCCCGTTTGGCAATCGGACCAAGAGGCGATCATAACCCCGATTTTTCTGATCTACTGGACAAAAAATCCGGGCACAATTATCAAATGAATGGCGATGCGTATTCGCTCAATGCGACACGCGGACCGAATGTTTCAAGTATCGATGTGATTGAAAATTCGACTGAGAATGACACACCGAAAGTTGATTTTTCTAAATCCGTCAAACTTGCGCCGAAACAATCGGTTGAAATCGAAATTCCGGTCGAACAAGCGAACAATTTTGGTTTGACGTTTATGGCT
>JBEBGA010000215.1:0-5595 GCA_040081695.1 Pyrinomonadaceae bacterium | reverse complement strand
CATCTCAGTCCTAGATTAAACGTAAGATTTGGTCTAATTTTCCAATCGTCTTGGGCGTAGAAAGCCAACTGATCAATTTTTTGAAAGTGTGAGCTTGCTCCGTCAGAGAAGGTGAGAGCCGTCAAAAGCCCCGGCGTTGCAAACCCACCAGGCAAAGCAGCGATAGCCGTTGGGCTCTGGCCAAACGTCAGCGAATAGCCGCGCGTACCAAAATAGAAATACCCATCGAGTATGGTATGGATGTAGTTCACGCCAAACTTCATCGAATGATTTCCGCTGACCACGCTCAGATCGTTGCGAAACTGAAATTTGCGTTCCTTGGTTGCCTGCGGTGTGTTTGCGTTCTGCCCGATCGAAATACCGCCCGGAAAGTTCAGTGTCAGCCCTTCTTGCATTGGCAGGATCTCGTTAACGAAATCCTGGAAATGGAACGTGAACTGATTTAGAACATTTGGCGTGATGTTGTAGGTGTAGTTGCCAAGGGCACTATACAGTTTGTTTGTCGTAAGGTTGCCGCCGCTAAGATCAGTTCGGGCGGGGTTGGCCACTTGGTCATTTGGCGAATCGTTTCCTTGATACGAGAACCGCCCAAACATGCTGTGCTTTGCGTTAAAGCGGTGGTCTACCTTTGCAGACAAAAGCGTATCGTTGTACGGAGTCGGGATGACCGGAACAAAATTGTTGCCCGGGATCGCCTTTATCTCCGCAACCGCGGCCGGGAAAATGGCAACATTTTGCCGCTCGCGAAACCTCTCTAGGGCAAAAAAGAAGAACGTCCTGTCTTTTTTGATCGGCCCGCCTATGCTGCCGCCAAATTCCTGGCGGTTGAACTCAGGCTTGGTGTAAGCCGGATTTGTGATCTTTGCGATATCGTCAAAGAAATCAAATGCTCTCAATTTTTCGTCGCGAAAATTGCCAAATAATGAACCATGCAGGTTGTTCGTTCCGCTCTTGGTAATGACGTTAACGATACCGCCGACCGAGCGTCCCTGCTCCGCGGTCCATCGGTGCTGGATGACCTGAAATTCCTGGATCGATTCGTACGAAAAATTTTGGAGCAGACTGCCGACGACGTTGTCTTTGTTGTCGCCACCGTCGATGTTCACATTTACCTGACGGCCGTCGCCACCGGCAAAAGCGATGTTGCCGACACGCGTTTTTGTCGGGTCGAAATTACCGACCGGACGGGCCTCAGGGGCGATGATCGAAAGACCGGCGAATGTGCGGTTCAAGAGCGGAAGATTTTCAATTTCCTTTGGACTGACCGTTGTGCCGATATCCGATCTCGAAACCTCTATCAACGCATCGTTTGCGGTGATCTCGACAATTTCGCTGATCTGGCCAACTTTGAGGTCGATCTGTAGAGTTCGGTTGGCTCCAACGTTTAGCTCTATATCCTTGACCACAGCTTTGCTAAATGATGCTGCCTCGACCGTTACATTGTAACGTCCGGGCTGTAGGTTGGTTATCGCAAAATTACCGCTGTCATTTGTAGTCGTTTTACGACTTTGATTGGTCGCGACGTTAGTCGCTGTTACCGTCGCACCCGGGATTACGCGACCGGTAGGGTCCTCTACCGTGCCGAGGATGTCTGCGGTGGTAGCCTGACCAAATGAGATGGCCGAAGCTGCAAAAATGAGTATCAAAACTGAAAAAAATCTGGCGGGTCGGAATAAATAGTTCATGATCTTCGCTCCTATTTTCTATTTAGTTATACGAAATGCGACTGACTATCTTAGTGGTTGAGTCAGTTTTATATAAAATAAGGCAATTCGTGTTCCAGTTGGCGAGGGCGAATATTTACAGCTTTTGGTGATTAAGCGCACCGAAAAACATCCACAAAAATGGATTTAGTAAAGGAAATACTGTACTTCGGTGCGTTTAGAGGTCCAGCCGTGAATTCGGGCTGATTTGGCGTTAGAAATTTATTTCTTAGGCCGCTCGTTAGCTTTCAACACACGTTTTCTGAGGCGGATGGCTTTTGGCGTGACCTCGATCAGTTCGTCGTCGGCGATGAATTCAAGAGCACGTTCGAGCGACATCTCACGCTGCGGGACGAGGCGCATGGCTTCGTCGGCGGAGGTTGTACGCATGTTCGAGAGCTTTTTCTCTTTGATCGGGTTTACGTCGAGATCGACGGCACGAGCGTTTTCGCCCACGATCATACCTTCGTAAACCTTGATCTGCGGCTTAACGAAAAGCACGCCGCGTTCCTGTAAGTTATAGAGAGCGTATGTGTTAGTCTCGCCCATGCGATCTGAAACGAGCGAACCCGTCTGACGCGATTTCATCTCACCCTGATATTTGTCGAACCGCAGGAACAGCGTATTTAGCAATCCGGTTCCCTTTGTCTCGGTCAAAAACTCACCTCGGAAACCGATCAGCCCACGCGAGGGAACCTCAAATTCCAGGCGAACACGGCCAGAGCCGTTGTTGATCATCTTGGTCATCTGCCCCTTGCGGCGGCCCATGGCTTCGGTGACGACGCCGATAAATTCTTCGGGGACGTCGATGACAACCAGCTCGATCGGTTCGAGCAGTGCGTTGGTCGTTTCGTCACGTTTGGTGATGACCTCAGGTTTCGAGACCTGAAGTTCGTAGCCCTCGCGGCGCATCATTTCGATCAGGATAGCTAGTTGCAATTCGCCGCGGCCTGAGACCTTAAATTGCTCTGCGGCTTCGGTCTGCTCTACGCGTAAAGCAACGTTGCCGAGCAGCTCGCGGTCGAGGCGTTCTTTGATCTGACGCGAAGTAACAAATTTTCCGTCAATACCCGAAAACGGCGAAGTGTTAACGCCAAAGATCATCGCGATCGTCGGTTCGTCCACATTGATGACGGGCAAAGCCTTTGGATTGTCGACCGACGTGATGGTTTCGCCGATCTCGATATCGTCAAATCCCGCAAGGGCAACGATCTCGCCTGTGCCAGCTTCGGCCACGGTAGTGCGTTCGAGGCCTTCGAAAACAAAGAGTTCTTTGACGCGGGTTTTTACGACCGAACCGTCACGTTTTGCGACGGCGACTTCCTGATTCTTGGCGATCTGACCGGAGAAAATACGCCCGATCGCGAGGCGTCCGACAAAGGGGTTATAGTCAATATTCGCGACCAGCAATTGCAGGCTGTCGTCACGCAGAGCGTGCGGAGCAGGGATCGTTTCGATTATTTGATCAAAGAGCGGGATGAGATTTTTTGATTCGTCAGCGAGGTTCTTTTTGGCGATGCCGTCACGCGATATCGAATAAAGAACCGGGAACTCGATCTGTGTGTCGTTGGCTCCGAGGTCGATGAAAAGGTCATAGATCTCGTCTAAAACTTCCTCGGGACGCGAGTCCTGACGGTCGATCTTGTTGACGAGAGCGATGCAGGGAAGTTTGAGTTCCAAAGCTTTACGCAGCACAAATCGCGTCTGCGGCAGACAGCCCTCGGCGGCGTCGACGAGCAGTACGATGCCGTCAACCATTTTCAAAACGCGCTCGACCTCGCCGCCAAAATCGGCGTGGCCCGGGGTGTCGAGGATGTTGATCTTGTAGTCGCCATAACGAACGGAAGTATTCTTCGCCATGATCGTGATGCCGCGCTCACGTTCGAGGTCCATCGAATCCATCACGCGGTCGACGACTGTTTCGTTATCACGGTGTGTGCCTGATTGGGCGAGCATCGCATCGACAAGCGTGGTCTTACCGTGGTCAACGTGGGCGATAATGGCGATGTTTCGTATCTTTTCTGCAGTGATCATAGTTGTAAATTCCCGCCCTAAGGCAAACGAGTATAATGACTCATTGGGCGGCGAAAGGCAATTTGCACAATAAAAAGGCCGGACAATACTGCCCGGCCTTTGTTATGTAATGTCAGCGAGTTATCAATAGTCGCGTTTGCCGACGATCAAATTGTTCGTCACCTCAAACACGCCGTTGATGCCGTTTGCGAGTATGTTCAGCGTGTCGCTATCAGCTTTTCGGTAAACAAATCCCTCAAGCGTTATCCGCCCGCGATCAACGATGATGCGAACTTCGGGGTTGATCTCCGAAAAATACTGACCCGGTCCGCGACCTGTAAATGTCCGTAGAGCTTCGCGGCGAATGCGGTCGTCAAATGATGATGGCGACAACTCATCTATGTTGTTAATGACCTCGCTGACGCCGTCGATATCTTTGACGAAACGTGCTGCCTGGTTCTTAGTTCCTAGCGAATATACTTTACCCGACAGCGTCACGGTGCTGCCGTTCACGCTGACGGCGATGTGGTCAAAAACGCTATAACGTGGTAATTTACGCAGCTCCTTATTAACTTTCTGCTCAATAGTTAACGATGCCTTCGGAGCAAAACTCTGAGCGGTGACGCTGACCGCAGACAGTGCGGCAAATGTAAATATTAGTACAAAGATCGATGTAATTTTCTTCATATAAAACCTCCGGTACCCGCTTACGGATACATACGCTTTATATGATGAGGCGGCAGTGGAAAAGGGTGTCCGTTATTCAAACATTAGCTTGTTTGCCGTATTGCTTCGTACAAAACGATGCCGACGCTGGTCGCAAGGTTTAGGCTGCGGACATTTTTATTCGGCATCGGTATGGTCAGACAGCGGTCGGCATTGTCGGCGAGCACCGATTCGGGCAGTCCACGGGTCTCCGGACCAAAGATCAGACAATCGTTGTCCCGAAACTCAAAGTCTGCATATTTCTGCTGCGTTTTGGTCGTAAGATACAAAAACCGCGAATCGGGCAACGCAGCATGTAACTCGCTCAGGTCGATGTGGCGATGCAACTGCACATTGTCCCAATAATCGAGCCCTGCACGTTTTAGCGAACGGTCGTCCATGCGAAATCCGGTCACACCGACAATGTGCAGAGCGGTGTGTGTAGCTGCACACAGCCGCGCAATATTGCCGGTGTTGGGCGGTATCTCAGGTTCGACCAGGGCAACGTGGAGCATAGTTGAAAGTAAATAGTGAACAACTAACAGTGAATAGTAAAGAAAGCCGAAAAATTTTGCATTTTGCACTTTTCATTTTGCATTTACGAAGTGCATCTTTTGACGGCCCAATTACATCAATTGAAAGAGCCAATTGCGGCGGCTTTATGCCGAAACATATCGAATATGCTACAATCCGCTATTGTTCAAAGACAGATTTACCCGGAGACAAGTCTAGTGTTTTTGCGTTTTAACAGATCTATCGTAACCGTTTTCCTACTCTTGTGCGCGGCTTTATCAGCATTTGCTCAGGGTGGTAATGCAAAACCGACGCCCGCTCCGACTCCGGATAAGAACGCGGCCGCCAAGCCAGTTACACCTGAGGCGGTCGTCGAGACGATGCTCTTTGTCTATGGTATGGGTGGTGGACGTGCGACCTTGAACCAGATCAGAAAGACAACCATCGAACGCGGACGGACAACGTACACCGAAACAGACGGCAGGCTCACTGATGTCACTTATCAGCGTTATGTGTTGCGGGGCGATACGCTTGCAAAGGAAAAGATCAGGCTCGATCAGACTTATCCAAACGCTAAATATTCGCTCGTCTATGATGGCGCAAAAATATTTGGCATTGTGAATAGTTCGGTGTTTGACCCCCGCGACGACACCGCCAAGGC
>JBEBGA010000214.1:0-5604 GCA_040081695.1 Pyrinomonadaceae bacterium | reverse complement strand
TCGCGATATCGACGAGGTCGCACCGGCCGGTTCTCTCAACTCCAGCGCACGCGACATGGCCGAGTGGCTTAGATTTGTATTGAATGGCGGGACCGTAGGCGGCAAACGGCTAGTCTCGGAAAAAGGCTACGAAGAATGGCTCAAGCCGCAGATGAAAATGAATCCTGCGGGAACCGTCAACTACGGTTTCGGCTGGATGCTTCGCTCGTGGAATGGCCTCAAGGTCGTCGAGCACGGCGGCAATATCGACGGATTTAATTCGCTCGTCGCGATGATCCCGGAGAAAAAACTCGGCTTTGTCATGTTGACCAACGTTACGGGGTCAAGCCTCGGCAGCGACATTATGCCGATCGTCTGGTCAAACCTGATCGACATGCCAAAACCCGCCGAGGCTACCAAACTGCCGCTCAAAACGATGCAGTTTATGGCCGGCAAATATGGCACACCAGACCGAAATATCGAGATCAAGATCGAGGGCGAAGACATGTTCATCGTCGTGCCAGGCCAGCCGCCGTACAAACTAACCCGCACAGCTCCCCGAACATTCAAAGCCGAAGGTTTACCAGACGGCTTTGGCGCCAAATTTTCACCCGAAACGGGCGACGCGACCGAGCTCGAGATGATCCAACCACAAGGCAATCACAAGCTGCCGCGTCTCAACACCAACGGCACAACGGCCACAAAACCGGCTACTGACACGGGTGCAGCCAAAGACCTGATCGGCAAATATTTACCGCCAAACAGCACCGAAGCGGTAATCGAGATCAAAGAGTCGGACGGAAAGATCACATTCAACATCCCCGGCCAGCAGCCCTATGCTCTCTCGCCAAAGCCAGACGGTAGTTTTGCAATGTCTCCATTACCCGAATCCTATTTTCTAAATGCCAAGCGTGATGCGTCCGGTAAACTTACAGCCGTCGCTGTTACTCAGCCCGAAGGCGTTTTTGAATTCAAGCTTGCCGCCGCCGAATCAAAACCGGCGATCACCGCAGCCGAACTCCGCGAAAAAGCTGTCAATGCCATCGGCGGCGAGGCCGCCTGGCGAAAACTAACAAACCGAGTGACCGTTGCCGATATCGACCTCGTCCATCAGGGTGTCCAGGCAACGACAACGACTTGGTCGACATCGCCTAACAAAACGGCGACCGAGACCACATTTACCGCTCTCGGCAAAAAGATCGCGTCCGGCTGGGAATACTTTGACGGTAAAGGCGGCGGTGAAGACTACAGTTTTTCGCCACCCGAAAAATACGAGGGTAAACGCCTTGACGATATTCGGCTATTTAGCGATTTCTACGCGGGCCTCGATTGGGTGACCGACTACAAAAAGGTCGAGGTCACCGGCACTGCAAAGGTCGGCGGTGAGGATACCTACATAGTCAGTTTTGAGCCAAAGGCCGGAACACCCTTTAAACAGTACTATTCGACCTCTACATTTCTGCTGCTAAAGCACGAGGGCATGGTCTCATCGAGCACCAGCCAGCAAACGATACCGTTCACCATTACTTACTCAGATTATCGAGATGTGGACGGCATCAAGGTGGCGTTCAAAACGGTCAACAACAACATCGGCAATGGCGACATTATTTCGACTGTCCGCTCGGTCAAGCACAACGTCAAGATCGATGACAAAACATTCGCCCCAAAAAAGGTGAAATAAAAATGGTTTCTACTGTACGGTTTCTAAGCCCGCGACGGCCATAAGGTTGGGTTGAAATGCGGGCTCGGAGTGGTCAAAGACCTCGTCGAGCTCACGTTCGACACTGCCGTGGCCGGCGGGGATCGATTTGATCATCGGCTCGAAATTTTTGAAATCGTACAGCTCATTATCCAGCAGATGCGACCCTGTGACGTTCGTCAGGGCAGTCATCATCGTCGCACGGATAAAAGGCGTTTCTTTTTCAAGCTCGTTGATCAAACGCTTAATGCGGGCGCGTTTGAGGTTTGGCTGGGCGCCGCACAGGTTGCAGGGGATGATCGGAAACTGCTGCTCCTCAGAGTATTTTACGATCTCGGCTTCCTGACAATATGCGAGCGGGCGGATTATGGTGTTTCGCCCGTCATCCGAGCGCAGGATCGGCGGCATTGCTTTGAGCTGGCCGACGTAAAACAGGTTCATCAAAAACGTCGCGATAATGTCGTCGCCGTGATGCCCAAGCGCGATCTTAGTACAGTTTTCCTCGACCGCGATGTTGTACAAAATGCCGCGGCGTAAACGGCTGCAAAGAGAGCAATACGTTTTCCCTTCAGGGATATGAGCCGTCACGATCGAATAGGTGTCTTCCTCGACGATGCGGTACGGCACATTACGTTCCGTAAGGTAATTGGGCAGCACTTCCTCAGGAAAATCAGGCTGTTTTTGGTCGAGATTAACGGCAAGGATCTCAAACTTGACGGGCGCCCGCCGCTGCACATCCAATAGCAGATCGAGCAGCGTATAGCTGTCTTTGCCGCCCGAGAGACACACCATCACCTTGTCGCCCTCGGCGATCATCGAAAAATCTTCGATAGCTCGGCCCATCTTTTTGAGCAGCTTGCCTCTTGTTTTTGTCTCAGTCTGCAAAATCAACCACACCCCTCGGAAAACTATTGATTTTGACACCCTTGCCATCGATTTACAACCTTAAAATAGCGCTAGACACGCTTGTAACAAGTAACCTATTATTGAGTTGATACAAAAATAGACGTGTAATATCTTAGGAAATTACCATTCGCGACTGTCTTTTTTTGGACAAATCTATTGAGCGAGGTATTTAGTTATGATCAGAATGGGACGCGGCAACCGCCCGGAAACAAACGACTTTCAGGAACCGGCACAACCTGCACCGGCCAATTACACCAGCGAAACCGCCGGCGCACGTGCGATATCGGAGAGCGATTCGATGGCTCGCGATATCAAAGAGGGACGGCTGAGCGGCTTTGTCGGCCACGGTACGACGCTGACCGGCGAGACCGAGTTTCACGCGATGCTTCGGGTTGACGGCCATTTGATCGGTACGGTTTCTTCGGAATCCGGCACATTGATCATCGGAACCAACGGCCAGGTTGACGCCAACATAATGGTCGCCGCCGCCATGGTCAATGGAACGGTGAATGGCGATATTTTTGCCACCGAAAAACTCCACCTCGGCCGCACGGCCCGCGTAATGGGCAATATCCAGAGCCCGCGTCTGATCGTTGAGGAAGGCGCAATTCTCGAGGGTAGCTGCAATATGCTCAAGGCCCGCGAAACTCAGGAAGAAGAAGCCGTCACCGCCGCCGCTCAGTACGAAGAACCGCAGCCAACGTCGATCGCTCTTGCTGATGACGAACCGGATGACGCGGATGCTTATCTGACGGATGAGGATGACGACGAAGAGTCTGCGGATGCGGCAAGGGTCTAGTTAATTGTAAAACTGAATTAAAAAAAGAGGCGGACCAACCGCCTTTTTTTTATTTACCTGTGGTCGAGGAAAGGCTAACCTTTCTTCTTTTCTGGACGCGGTTTGATCGCTGTAGTGTTCGCCCGCGGTGTTACCACGGACGATTTGAATTCTTGTCCGCCGTTCACCGCCGCTTTTGCAGACGCAAGCATTTTCGAGTCACTTAACAGTTTCTGTGCGGCCTTTGCGCTTTTACTAAGTCTCTTTTTTGGTTTTGGCATAATGTGTTCCTACCTAATTCTTAACTATCCAACCGCCGCCGACAACTTCGTCTCCATTATAGAATATTGTCGCCTGTCCCGGCGTTATTGCTCGCTGCGGCTCATCAAATACTATCCTCGCACGGTTATCCGGCAAAGCATGGATCGTCGCCGGTGCCGGTTCGTGTTTGTATCGCACCTTTACATTGGCTCTTACGGGTTCTACCGGTTCGTCAAATGCGACCCAATTCACGCCTTTGGCGATAAACTCAAGCGAATCAAGTTCGCCCTCTTCGCCGACGATGATCTGATTCTTTAGACGTTCGATCTGCGTTACATACAGCGGCTTTTCGTTCGAAATGCCCAGTCCCCGCCGTTGGCCGACCGTGTAGCGGTGAATCCCGGTGTGCGTTCCGATCGTCTCGCCCGCGGTATTAACGATGTCGCCGCCCTCGGGCATCTCGGCAGCACGGCCTTCGTGATCGAGGTAGCGGTCAATAAACTCAGAATATTTGCCATCCGGGACAAAACAGATCTCTTGCGATTCCTGCTTTTCGGCGGTATAAAGTTTGGCTTCGCGTGCGATGTCACGAACCTCTTCTTTAGCCATTTCACCCAGCGGAAAATACGCATGCGAAAGCTGCTCTTGGGTCAGCTCCCATAAAAAATAGCTCTGGTCTTTCCAATGGTTTCTGCCGCGAAACAGCCGGTAACGGTTGTTTACTTCGTCGTATTCGACCCTCGCATAATGTCCCGTCGCAACCTTTTCGCAGCCCAGAGAGATAGCCATTTTATCCAGCGAGGCGAATTTTAGACGCGAGTTACATGCTACACATGGAATTGGCGTTTCACCTGACAGATAGCTCTGGATAAACGGTTCGACCACCGATTCCTCAAATTCGCGTTCGAGATTCAAAACATAAAACGGAAATCCAAGCGATTCTGCCACGCGGCGAGCATCATAAACGTCATCTAGCGAGCAGCACCGGCTGGGAAGCGGATCGCCGTTCTCATCAACGCTCACACCTCGACGCTGGTTCCACAGCTGCATCGTAAAGCCGACCAGCTCGTGCCCCTGCTCTTTTAATAACGCCGCTGCTGCCGACGAATCGACCCCACCGCTCATTGCTACCGCTATTTTCATCGCTACACCAAACTTTGAGTATAGCGATTTGGGCGGATCGATGGAAACACTTTCCTAACTTGGCGCTTTGAGGATCGGCCGGACGGCTGTTTTGATCGCCTCGAAATAGGATCTCGATCCTCCCGGATCCGGGTGTCCAACTGCTGCGACTGTACAGCGTTTTAATTGGTATTTAATACCTGTCGTGCGTTCTAGATCTGCAAAGGCAGTTTTACAGTCCGATTTCCGAGCCAAATATTGAGGGTCTTCGACGGTTCCATTCTTTCTCATCCGAAAAAGTAGTGTATTCGGTGCCTCAACTGTATTCTCTTCCGTCAAGGGTGATGGGATAAAGATCGCTTGTTCTCGGCCTACTCTAGAGTTATGCTCGGCGACCGTCTTCTTTAAATGCCGATCCGACTCAGCAGACCAGATCTGCGATCTGGTGATCGCTTTTTTGAAAAGCCGCCCGAACAGTATCGGACGCATTATCGGGTTGTTTGCAAATCCCTGTAGCCAGTTTGGGACCCCAAGTATCTCGAGCCAAGCATTAAAGACAGCGGTCCGCGATGACCTCTTAGATATCATGGGGTAGTAGCCGATCACCGCGATCATTGCGTCAGGGTTGTATTTGGCTGTGTGCTCCAGCAACCTGCTTACCCGCTTTCCACACACTTCTTCGATCAATGGCTTGAGCTTTTGAGGATCCTCATACGGGTTGAGTACGCCCTCAACGGAAATATCCGTCACACCTGCGGTAAGCAACACTAGATCTGCTCCCCTGGTCCGCCCCTGCAGGTCGTACTCGGCTGCCGCGGTTTCGACCTGTTTCGATATGCTCGGCGTCGAAACATTGACC
>JBEBGA010000582.1:0-1364 GCA_040081695.1 Pyrinomonadaceae bacterium | reverse complement strand
GCGTTCAATTATTTCTATTTTGGTATTTGGGATTGTCGCGTTTTTATTTGCAATGCCGGCTGCATTGTCGGCGCAGGTAAAAACCGCTTCCGATGAACAACCATCGGCTCTTTACCGCATTCAACGCGGCGATAAGCTCAGCATCAAATTTTATGCGAATCCTGAGTTGAATGAGATCGCGATGCTTGTCCGTCCGGACGGATTTATCAATCCGCAGCTGATCAACGAAGTTCGGGCCGAAGGGAAAACCGTTGCCGAACTTAAAACTGAGCTCGAGAAAATGTACGTCGAGATACTTCTGGCTCCGATGATAACGGTATCGGTTATCGATTTTGTGACGCCGCGTATTTTTGTCGGCGGCCAGATCAATAAGCCGGGCCGTTACGAACTCAGAGAGGCAAAGACGCTCGTTCAGTCTATTTTCCTAGCCGGTGGCTTTACAAAAGATGCGCAGCGAACGATGGTGATCCGCGCACGGCCCAAGGGAAATGGCGATTGGGCGATCGAGACGACAAATGTCATGCAGGTACTTGAGCAAAAAGGAAACGCAAAAGACCTAACGCTGCAGGATGGCGATTTTGTATTTGTCGCGGATTCGAAATTATCGCAGCTTAACAAGGTCGTAGAATCTTTTCGCGGAGCATTGCCCCGCTTTTTCTAATGCGAGAACGAATGAACAAAATGATCGGGCCTGGACAAGGAGCAATAGTGCGGCGGAGCCTTTTGAGGCGTAAGCTGCTGATCTTTTTTGTGCTCTTGCTCGTCGTAGCCGGCGGGATGGCCGCGACATTTTTGATCACGCCAAAATACGAGGCGACGATGAGTATCCTGGTTTCCCGTGATCGCATCGACCCGCAGATAACCTCGTCTGACAAACTCAACGACATCACTCAGACCGCCATCAGTGACGAGGAATTTAATTCCGAACTCGAGCTTTTTAAGAGTAACGAGGTGGTCAAAGGCGTCGTAACTGAACTCGATCTGATCAATGATGTGCCCTTCGTCGACATTGTCCGCCAGCCAGATCAGTGTATTCCCGGTTGTCGTTTCACCGCGAATGATCGCCCAGTTAATCGGCGCGCTGCCGCGATTGTGCCAGCCGTACCGGGCGCAGACGAAGGGCAAGGTGGAGCGCTTCATCGGTTATCTGAAGCGCAGCTTCTGGGTCCCATTCGTTGCCACGCAGCGGCAGGCTGGCGTATTGCCCGACAAGCATTCGGCCAACGCGGCGGTGGCCCGCTGGCTGCGCGAGGTCGCGAATGCGCGCGTGCATGCGACGACCGAGGACGTTCCGGCCGAACGGTTGATCATCGAAAAGCCCAAGCTGCAAGATCTTCCGGCGGCCTATCGTGGACGCTCGGCGC
>JBEBGA010000213.1:0-5609 GCA_040081695.1 Pyrinomonadaceae bacterium | reverse complement strand
CAGATCACGGTCTCCACCTGGTTGTCACCGAGCAGGTCATGAATGTGTGCGACGTCCTTCGCCAGTACCCGACAGAAGACGAGGACCTGAAGGTCATCATCGTGCGGCGCTCCACCTTCGAGTGGGTGCTGCGCCGTGCCGCACTCGCGTCGCCCGGGGTCACGCTGCGCGACGGCGTCGAATACGTCCAGTACGGTGTTGACCGCGGGATGGATGTTGATGATTTTGCGCCGCGGCTGTCGTTCTTTTTTAATGCCCACAACGATTTCTTTGAGGAGATCGCAAAGTATCGTGCCGCCCGCGTGATATGGGCTCGTACGATGAAGGAACGCTTTGGGGCGAAAAATCCACGCACGATGCAGCTGCGCTTTCACACACAGACGGCGGGCGTTTCGCTCACAGTACAGCAGCCGCTCAACAATATTGCCCGCGTCGCGATCCAGGCGCTTGCCGGTGTGCTCGGCGGTACTCAGTCACTACATACCGATTCATATGATGAGGCTCTCGCCCTTCCGACCGACGCGGCTGCTCTGATTGCTCTGAGAACACAGCAGATCATTGCGGAGGAAACGGGAGTCGTGAATACAGTAGATCCACTCGGCGGAAGCTGGTATGTCGAATCGCTGACCCAAAAGATGATCGATGGATGTTTTGATTATTTTGACAAGATCGACGGCTTTGGCGGTATGGTCGAGGCGGTCGAGGCCGGATTTCCGCAGCGTGAGATACAGGAATCGGCCTATCAATATCAAAAAGCTGTCGAGCGAAAGGAGCAGGTCATCGTCGGCGTCAACAAATACGCTATGGAAGAAGGTGAGTCAAAATTTGACATCCTCCAGATAGACGAAGGCGTCCGCGACCACCAGCTTGAACGGCTCGCAAAAACTAGATCAACGCGTGACAACGGCGCTGTCGCGAACGCTCTCGAAAAACTAAAGCAGGCCGCGAACACGAACGAAAACACAATGCCATCGATCATCGAGGCCGTCGCCGCCTACGCAACGGTCGAGGAGATCTGCGTTGCCCTGCGTGACGTTTATGGCATTTACGAAGAACCGGCGTTTTAGACAATGGACGAGATCCTGTCGATAACCGAACCAAGTTCCGCACCATTGATGACCCTCGGTGTCCGCGGTGAAGCTCTGGCCGCAGACTATCTCATCAACAACGCCTATCGAATCGTAGTCACAAACTTCAAAGTGC
The DNA here is from genome assembly GCA_040081695.1 of Pyrinomonadaceae bacterium. GTDB lineage: Bacteria > Acidobacteriota > Blastocatellia > Pyrinomonadales > Pyrinomonadaceae > OLB17. The sequence continues at coordinate 4,406 of JBEBGA010000213.1, read as the reverse complement.
CGGTCGGACGTAACAGCAAAGGCGTCTCAGTAACCGGCGAGATCGATATTATCGCGCTCGATGGCGATACGCTCGTGTTTGTTGAGGTCAAAACACGTCGGTCGGACGAGTTTACGCCTATTATTACCAGCGTCAATCTTCGCAAACAGCGGCAGATCATTCGAACCGCAAAGGTCTATCGACGAATATTCGGCGTCCGCGAAATGGCATTTCGTTATGATGTAGTTACAGTTCTAATGCCGAGACATGGCAAGACAGAGATAGAGCTAACACGCGGTTTTTGGACCGAAGCAAAGTTTCGCAAGGCCCACTGGAATGATGAAATTTGGATGTGATTCGTGTAAACTTATCCACACATTGGCGCGTATTAAATTTTTCAAAAGGAATTAAAACAATATGAAAATATCGATCATTTTACTTACTTTGGTTTTGTCGCTTACGGCATTTGGCACTTCGGCCGGTACGGCTGCGGATCTCACCGGAAAATGGTCACTCGCCGCGGACGCGGGCGGACAGGTGGTCTATGTCAGTGTCGAGCTTAAACAGACAGGCGAAACTTTTACCGGAACGACTACCTCGGATCTAGGAGCAGGCACGATCGAAGGCGGCAAGGTTGCAGGCAAGAACTTTACCGCAACCCTAAAAACATCGGTCCAGGGCAGCGCGGTTGATTTTGCTATGAGCGGAACTTTTGAGGGCGATAGTATGTCGGGATCGCTGAGTAATTCTAATTTTGGGACGGTTCCATTTAATGCAACCAGAGATAAATAGTGGATTGTATATAGCTTGATGAAAAAGACGCCCTTTGCGGGGCGTCTTTTTTTTATCGCTTGCTGCGTGGAACTTTGGCATCAGTGAGGATCACAAAATCTCCGATGCCGGTGTTCTTTGTCTTGTCGAAGTTTTTGTAGTCATCCTCATACCGCATTGTCACGACAAGCACTTTCGCATTCTTACGATATTTGAGCAGATGCTCGACCGTGCCCAGACGGCTTTCGGTGTGAAAGGCCCCGTTGAGATGCACGACCAGAGCTTTTTTGTTTTTCTTTAAGAAATTAGCGACCGAATTTGCCATTGTAGCGTCCCACAGGGATTGGGATGAGAGTATCTTGTCGATGCCCATTTGTGCCTCAGGGCTTGGGCCCATCAGGGCTTTGAATTTCTTTGCATAGACATCTGAGGGTTCTGCGTAAGGCAGCGGAGCGAGCCAGTTCTTCGCCTCTTTTGTCAGGCCGTTGAGCGTGTCGCGGCCGCCGCGCGAGACCATGTTGATGTAACGACGCGGGGCGTTGGCGGCGATCACCGGCAGATTTTTCGCTTTTGCCAGTTCAACAAGCGGACGGTAATCCGTCTTGTAATTGCCCCACGGCCGCGACGACGACATAAAATGAGTCTCACTGATCTGGCCTCTTAGATATTCATCAATAACGATCTGCACATCGCGCTCAAACATCTCGAGCGACAACGCCACTTTTCGCGTCGCCAAATACTGAGCGACTGCCTGTTTGAATATCTCTGCCTGCAGAGCATGAGCGACAGCGTCGTCGTGCTGTTCGCCAAGGAAAACGACATCGACCTCGTCGAGAGCCTTGACGATCGCCTCAATGCTTGACGGGTTTCCCTGTCCGTCATAGACACGGTATTTGTCGTCTGTGACACTAACCTGGGCTCCCACCGCCAACGACGTCATCGAAATAAAGAGCGTAAAGATTATTGATCTCATATATTTTGTTCACATGATATCACAAAGAAAAAGCCCTCATTCCTTACGAAATGAGGGCTTGATAAACAAAACAAACTTAGACAGCGTTAACGACTGCGTGAAGTACCGCCATCAGCGATAAAGTCAGCATCGGTGACGTTATCGACTATGCTGATCACCTGGCTTGGGTTGCTAAACACAAATCGACGCGATCGGACCGTAAGGATGTAGGTTTCACCCGGTTCGAGATCGTCGAATATGTATGCCCCACGCCGACCGGTAATTACCGTTCGCGGCTCGGCAAGTGCATTGCCCGTGATCGTAACCGTAGCATTAGTAATGCCACGTCCGTCAGAGGTCATTACACGACCGGAAATCCCAACGCCAGCGGCAGTAGCCACACTGCAAGTTACATTGATATCGTCAACACCGACCCATTCGTCACTGCCTGTGGCGTTATAGGTTATCACTCGGAAATGAACTTGGGACTGTCCTAAAGTAGCCGCCGGAAGCGCTACGTTTATCGGCGTCACCAAGGTTGCGATACTGGGCCCCGTCGTCGCATCCGCCACAAATCCACCAGGAATATTCGTATAGTCACCCGTTGCTCCAACTCTATATTGAAGTGCTACTGGCTGTATAGCGTTGTCCGCAGCCCCGTCAATGTCCCTCAGATTATAGGAGATCGTCGCTGAATTAGCCGGGGACGCACAGCCACTGGTGTCCAGCAAAATATCAATGTGAGGATAATCTCCCGTGCCAGACCCTTGTAACGCCACGGTTGGGTTTGCTATTCCATCAAATTCACCAACTCCCCCACTCGTCGCGGTGTTAGGATTGGCTTGATTAGCGACAACGTCTTGCGTAGTTCCGGCAACAACAATCGTTTGCGGATCCACCGCGGCAGTCGTCGTAGCAGGATCATCACCTAGATAGCCAATAATCGACGGCACGGAGCTCCAGTCATCATTAGCGGTAACCAACCCGACGTTAGTCCAATCCTGTAAAAAAGGTGTGGCAGGCGTCAATATATGATAGGTCGCATTTAACGCAGTTTCCGACTTGGATGTTACCCTTCTTTTATCGCCATCTGTGGCGCTCGTCCCGAAGGTAGAAAAAGTAATAAACGAAACCCCGGTAAGGACGACTAAGAAAAAACGTATAGCTAAAAAGCTGGATGATCTCTGGTTACTGGACATAAACATACTCCTCGAAAAAAATAACTTGCATTCGAAAATGGTAACTCGACTGGCGGCCATCTGGCGAAACTTACCAATCTACCCTGAATATCAAGTGATGTTGATGTAAAAGATTATATGCCCTATCGACCCAACTTCAAAGCGCAGAGTACCCTCTGCGGCGTTAAGTTAAGGTGAATTATTTGTTTGTGGGGATAAATAGCGGGAAATGGTAAACGCCACGGCGGACATTTACCATTTTCCCGTAGTATGGTTCCTCTCGATCTGTTCAGGGATTAGCCACAAAATCAGCGTCAGTAACACTATCGACGAGGGTGAGGACACGGCTCGAGGTGCCGAATACGAACCTTCGCGATCGGATCGTGACGATGTAGGTCTCGCCTGCTGTGAGACCCTCAACGATGTATTTACCATTAACGCCGGTCATTACATTGATCGGCGCCGCAAGCGAATTACCCGTAACAGTCACGATCGCACCTCGGATACCGCGGCCCTCAGCAGTTGTTACCCGGCCCGAAACCGATACACCAGCTGCGGTTGGCACGACGAACTGAAGTCCCCATCCACCGGCAATCGCACCCGGCTGGCCCATCTCGGTAAATGCTGCGCCTGCATCGTCGCGGACAAACAGACGCCACTGGCCGTTAGGATTGCCCGCACCAAATCCGGATCCGAGCGAAGGCGGCCCACCGACCGCGCTGCCCGGAACAACGTACGGGAATGACGGCGCCGTGGCCGGGAATGCCGCTATCACAGGCTCCCATGTAGTCGGCTCAAATTTGCCCGTCGTCAGAGGCCCGCTATCAGGCAATACCTGTCCGGCTGAGTCGTCAAACGTCAACGTGACCGGTCCGCTCATGGCGGTTGATCCGCCCGCATCGCCCATAATGACCATCTTCTGGCCAAGCGGCCCAACAAGCAATATATCGACGTTGTCAGGATTTACAAGCTCGACATCATACAGTGTCACACGCATACCGCCATTGACGGTCGGAGCTCCGCTGACATTGATCGTCGACGGATACGGCGAGCCGGTTGCTCCAAATGCCGGGATGTTTATCGGATCATGGTTATTGGTGAACTGCGTCGCCGTATCATTGATCGTCAAGAATATCTCGGAATTTCCGCCAAGTATCGCCGACCCGGTCGGGCCTGAGAGCTGCAGTTTGATCGTCTGCGGCGTCTCGTATTCAAGATCCGGACAGATCTCGATAGCCATCGTTTGCTCAGCATCGCCATTGCCATACGAGAGCAATTGCGACGTGGTCTTGTAATCGACACCAGCAGTACATGCCGCACCGCCTGTAGCCGTACCACCCGCAACAGTCGCGGCCGTGACGTCAGTCGTACCCGCTACACTCACTCCGCGGCGGACTAACACATTGGCAGTCTGTGATTCATCCTCCATTTCCGCCGGTCGGTCGAACTGTACGATCGGTGTTTGGCACTTGCCCGCTCCGCTAGCAGCAGCACGAGCGCCGATCTCACCGGCAGACAGTGCCCGG
>JBEBGA010000581.1:0-1369 GCA_040081695.1 Pyrinomonadaceae bacterium | reverse complement strand
TGGCCGGATGAATGATTTATTTGGTCGGATGAATGATTTATTTGGTCGGATGAATGATTTATTGGGTCGGATGAATGATTTATTGGGTCGGATGAATGATTTATTTGGTCGGATGAATGATTTATTTGGTCGGATGAATGATTTATTGGGACGGATGAATGATTTATTGGGTCGGAGAAATGATTTTTTGGTTGTAGGAACTAGATTTTTGGCAGAAGAAATTAGATTTTCGGCTGTTTAGAGGATAAATGAATTACGAAAGAGTAGATAAACGCACCCACGATCAGATCCGCAACACGAAAATTACGCCGAATATATCGCCGTACGCCGAAGGTTCGGCTCTGATCGAGGTTGGCGGGACCAAGGTTATCTGCACGGCTTCGGTTGAGGACCGCGTGCCGATGTTTATGCGAAACAAAGGCCTCGGTTGGGTCACCGCGGAATACGCGATGCTGCCGCGTGCGACGAATACTCGTACTCAACGCGAAACAAAAAACGGCCCGTCGGGCCGCACGCAGGAAATTCAACGGCTGATCGGCCGCAGTTTGCGTGCGATTGTCGATACTAAGCTGCTCGGCGAACGCCAGATATACGTTGATTGCGACGTAATTCAGGCAGACGGCGGCACGCGTTGCGCATCGATCACCGGCGCTTACGTTGCCCTCGCCCTCGCCTGCCGAAAACTCGTCAAAACAGGCGTTATCAAGACAAATCCGATCCTAAGCGAAGTCGCCGCCGTCAGCGTCGGAATAATCGAAGCCACGCCGATCCTCGACCTCGCTTACGTCGAAGATTCCAACGCCGACGTCGATATGAACGTAGTCTGCACGGGAACCGGCAAATTCATCGAACTCCAGGGAACCGCCGAACGCGAACCATTCTCACGCGAACAAATGGACGCGATGCTCGTGCTCGCCGACACGGGTATCAATAAGTTGTTTGAGATTCAAAGAAACGCTCTAAGCGCGTGACGGAACGCGGGCTCCCAGCCCGCGTCTGGCGGTCACGGGCGGGCCGACTCCTTTATGGACGCTTCAGGACATTTCCAGGCGTTGCGCCCGTTGTCCCATCGCCATCCCACACCTTTTGGCCATTGACGAAAACCAGTTTTACTCCTGTTGATATCTTTTGCGGCTCCGCGAAGTTAGCATTGTCCCTAACTGCGTTCGGATCGAACAGCACGAGGTCCGCCTTCATCCCTTTTTTTATCAAACCGCGATCTTTCAGGCCCAAACGCGCGGCTGGCATAGCGGTCATTTTGCGGATCGCTTCTTCGAGACTTAGCCATTTGTTCTCGCGGACGAATTTGCCGAGTACGCGGGTAAAAGTTCCGGTCCCGCGGGGATGACGGCTTCCGATCCCGCCGTCG
>JBEBGA010000580.1:0-1371 GCA_040081695.1 Pyrinomonadaceae bacterium | reverse complement strand
GATTCAAATTTCACATGGACATTCGAGGAACGGCTTGCGGGCGACGATCGAGACCCCGCCAATCGCTCGCTCAGATAGATGCTTTTTTGGAAGCATGACGAAGCGATCGAGATAATCTAGTGGTTCATCGAAACATTCTTTGATATTTGGGCGTAAGTCTTCGAACATCAAAGACCACGAAAAAGTCGATCGAACCAAACTCTCGGTCCACTATGGGCGGTCCGCAAACACGCGCCCCCAGCCGCAGATACATATCAAACAATGCCGGTAGTTTCACGTCGCCTTCATGAACATCACCGTCAATGTCGACCGAGTCGCGTTTGGGAATTACCCTAAGCCTTTCGTCAAAATGGCCGTCACGTTTTAGTTGATGGAAGATCCGCCCGCCTTCCGATTCATCCTGTGTAAAAACCGAGCAGCAGCCGAAGAAATAACGCTTTTCCGTGTGCCTAGAGTAAGAAAGCAAGGCTTTCCAAAGGAGGAAAAGTACTTTTGTGTTTCGATGTTCGCGGGCGATGCAGGCTCGGCCGATCTCGATCCCGTTTTCCAAGATTTCGTCGGGCAGATCTTCTATGGTGAATTCACTAGCCGAGTAAAAACCTTTTATAGACCGGGCAGTATCAAGGGTGTTTAGTCGGTAGGTCCCAACCGTTTTGCCTGTCGTTCGATCGATAACGACGAGATGTTTGCATTTGAAATCATAGGCATCGAACTCCAGCTGAGAATTGGCCGGCGTTCTGTTTGCATTCGATCCCATCTCGACGTTGAAAACCTGATGCCGCAGTCTCAAAGCCGCGGCAACTTCAGCCGGATTTTCCGCAATTCGCACTTCATACTTGCCCTCGATCGTCGGAGAAAGGCGGGCAGGTTGATGATCGATACGATCCAATCTATCGATTGTGCGAGTTGCATATGCGGCCATACATTTCTGTGACCCGAATCTGGGTCGGCATTCATGGATTCCGACAGATGCCCGTATTATTCCCGACCTAAGCCAATCTATTTGTCGCTAACGGTGTAATACGAGCCGTAATTGACATTTCATGTTGACGAGTGTCTTTTTCCGCAGCTTTGCTCTCATGCTTGTTCGCGCCGCCAAGCCGCTCCAGATATTCGTAGTAACACGAACGGCTCACCTTCATCACCCGACACAATATCCGCACCGGACAATTAAAGCAATCTCTTTTAATAAAGCTGTACCGCTCTACCCGTGCCGGGCAAATGGCCGTTTCAGTGGGTTCAATATTCGGGCCTCATTGCTATTCCCAAGGCTTTGATCCTTGAGATGAGCGTGGTCGGCTTGGTTCCGAGTAGGTTAGCGGCTCCGTTGTCGCCATAGATTTTATAGTTGGATTGTTTGAGTGTACGGAT
>JBEBGA010000579.1:0-1372 GCA_040081695.1 Pyrinomonadaceae bacterium | reverse complement strand
GGTGAGGTCGTTGCGGCAGCGATTCAGCAGGATATCGAACCGCTTGAGGTCATACGAGCGATCACATCTGGCGGCGAGACGGATTTTGGCAAGATCTTTGTCGAGTTTAGAAAACGCGCCGGGGTTTATGGTTACGGTGATACACAGGTTAAGCGGTTGCTTGATCAACTAGGTTCTTAGTCGGCTTTCTTCGACGGTGTTTTTGCCGTGGTAATTTCCTGATCCCGCTGAAATATCCATCCTCGCCGCCAAAAATATACCAACAATATGACCGTGATCAACGCCATCAGGCCTAGCGTCATATAGTAGCCGAGCTCGGTTTTTAGCTCCGGCATATTTTCAAAATTCATTCCATAAATGCCGGCGATCAGGCTGAGCGGCAGGATTATCGCTGAAAGCACCGCGAGGGTTTTCATGACATCGTTCGTCCGGTTGCCGACAACGGCGAAATGAATGTCAAACAGTCCTGCTACGAGATCACGATAGCCTTCGGCCAGATCCGAGATCCGCTGTAGATGGTCGTGAACATTACGGAAAAAAGGTAAGACATTTTCGGGGATCTGCGGAAATTCGCCGTGTGACATACGGTACAGCACATCCAATTGCCGCGAAGAAATACGTTTTAGACGTGCAACGCTTCGGCGCAGATCCATTACTTCGCCGAGGATGTCGTTGTTAGTCCTTTTCATATCAATTACGCGGTCTTCGAGGTCGTTGATCGCCTGATCATAATCATCAACGATTGGCATATACAGATCGATCAACTCATCCAAAATGTGATGCAGTAAATAGGCGGCACCGCGCTTTGAGACAAAGGTGCTGTTGCGAATTCGTTGTTTGACGGTTTTGATGCTCAGAAAGCGTTGGATGTGAAACGTGACCAGATAATTGGATCCCAAAAAGCCGTCAAGCTCTTTGGTCACAAAATTTGCAGCGTTTGTTTCGCCGGGTTTAATGCCGTGAACAACAAAATAGATATAGTCGTCAAACCCCTCGATCTTTGGTTGGCGGCGGGTCTCGAAACATTCTTCGACCGTCACGGCGTGAAAGCCAAAAACGTTTAGCATGACCTCGCGGGCCTCGTCGAGATGCGCGTCGGATTCCCCCTGTATATCCACCCAAACGACATTTGTCTGATCGGCGAGCAGCGCCGGCAGTTCGTCGCGGGTAAAACCTTCTTCGACCTTATCCGCCCCTTGTCTGTAGCAAAAGATTTCCATATTCAGCAGTCTTTGTCGCAAAATTTGCGAAATGCTAAACTTACCGCAAATAACACTTACGGTTTTACCACTGACCACTTACGACTGTCCACTGATATGAAAGTTTTTGTTGCCGACGACGTTAATGAGGAAAAATTAGCTCCGCTCATCGA
>JBEBGA010000212.1:0-5647 GCA_040081695.1 Pyrinomonadaceae bacterium | reverse complement strand
CCATTTGAGCGTCAAAGCTGTTGGTCTGGACCTTGAATTCGCGTGTTGCGGCTGAGGGCGGTGTGAATGCGACCTGTCCGTCGTACGCAAGATTTGGCGAACCATCCAGATTGATCACATTTCCGCCCGAAGCGTTGACCTGATTTCCCTGGGTGCCGTTACTGCGAAAACCTGCGAGATTGCCGTTAGCTGTCGGGCCCTGAAAGTTTGGGTCACCCGTGTAAACCATACCCGGGGCCTGAGTAGCGAGGACATAGGGGGCTCCTTCGGCAAGCGGCAGTTCTTCGATCTGGCGTTGGCTGACTGATGTGCCGACGGTCACGGTTCCGCGTTCGAGCAGCTCGGTATCAGCGATAATGCTGACCTCGGCTGCGGCTCCGATCTCGAGTTTGAAATCAAGCGGCAGACGATCGTCCACTTTCAAGACTATATTTTCTCGTGTCGAAGTTTTAAAGCCGTTACTGGTCGCCGTGATCGTGTAAGTTCCCGGGACGATGAACGGTATTACGTAAGATCCCTCACCGTTGGTTGTTACCGAAACGGTAATGTTGGTCTCATTATTTTTGACTGTGACCGTTGCTCCGGCAACGGCGGCGCTGTTGGGGTCGGTTACATTGCCATTTATGGTCGCACGAAACTCTTGTGCGGCGGCAAGGGACGCAAACGCAGTAAATATAAACGCGAATGCAGTGAAAATAAACGCTCTGCGGATCAATGTTGTCTTCATAACCTGATGTCCTTCTTTTTTAATGTCTCAAAAATACTTTTCAGCGGCTATACGCCTGTACATCTTATCTAATTTGACTAAATTGGTAACACCAATTATACGAACGGTTCGGAGATTTGGTTTTCAACGTAAAACTCTGGGTCGTTCATTTTAGCCTATTTTCCTTGTACTTGAGTGCGCAGTTATTATGTACCAACCTAAAAATCTTTGTCAAGGCTGTTTTACCAATTTAGAAAATTTTTTTATATGGGTTTTACCAATCGCATAAATTTTCCACATCCCTGATCGTTTGTACACAAAAAAGCCGGCACATGTGCCGGCTCTTGATGAGGTATCGGTAAGCGAAAAGTGTAGCTATTTTGTTGGTTCGTCAGAAACCTGGAAAAACTCACCTGTACCATTATTAGTACGAAGCATCTTCATAACGTCCTCGAAACCGAAGGGCCGCGCGCCGCGGCGGCCAAAGACGGCGATCTGATTACCGCTCTCATCAGCGGCACGATCGCGGTCGAGACCCTTGCTGATGGCGACGGCCTCGCCTTTGGTTTTGAAGGTGGCGATCAGACGCGGTTCGGGGCGCGGGCTAAACCCGGCGTAGTTTGGCATCGTCTCAGGATCCGTTAGCTGCAAGATCTTGAGTCCGTTCTTGCCGTCAGCGACGTAGGCGTAGAGGCTCGCGTTGGTCATTGCGACCTTGACGGCGTGGGCGTCGTTGATCGTGCCATCGGCATTATATGCCTGGTCAAGCTTTGGCTGCTCGGGTTTCTCGACATCGATTATCGCGACGCCATCTGCACCGTTAGCAACATAAGCGTACGTGCGGGCGACATAGACGTCGTGCGCATGGGCGAGCGGCACCGTCGCACCGTCAATTACGCTAACCTGTCCTGTCGTTTGAAGATTCTTGATATCCAATACTTTCAAACCGTCGTGGTCAACGACGAAAGCGTACAGGAATTGAACGGCTACAGACTTTGGACCATTAAGGGGAACTTCGGCGGTGACCTTTGGCTGTGTCGGCGTCGAAAGATCGACGATGAGAAGAGCTTTATCGGTTGTTACATAAGCAAAGTTGCCGGCGAGGGTAATATTATTTGCACCGTCTAACACGCCGTTCGGATTAAAGGTCACAGCGCGGCTCAGAAAATTGTTACGCGGATCGCCGTCGAGCAAGGTCGCGGCGCCCACGACGATCAGCCCCTCAAATTTATCTGCTACATATAAATATGCGTAGAGCGGATGGATCGGCCCCTCTTCATTTATCGCGGGTGCGGGCTTGCCGGCTTTTGCGGCCTCGGCGTTCAGACGGAGAGCTTCCTCGGGCGGAACTTGCTTGAATGTGCCGTCCTCGTTCTGCACCGTCCGCCAGCGGGCCGGATCGACCGCAAGCGTTGATGGTGCTGCGACGGCTGTCGCATATTTGCTGGGCACGTAGAACTTTTGACCAAGCGGTGAAACCGGTGCTGTGGTAATGCGTTCCGAAAATCCTTTGTGGTCGATCTGGGCAACGTCATAAACGCGCAGCCCGCCTTTGCCGGCGGCAACATACGCATATTCGCCGCGGACCTGAACCGACAGTACATCAGGACGGCCTTTGTTCTCGTAAACTTCTTTTAGCTCGCGGCCATTCTGCACAAATTTATCAAAATTGTTTTTAAAAGCGAGCTTGTGCAGATTACTGCCGAGAACGGCCTGTGGTTCGTCCTGTTCTGTGACTACGACCGCGTCGAGCGAGTGGGTCGCGGCGACGTAGACATAGCGGCCCATGAAATTTACAAAGTTTGTGCCTTGGAGCATCACTTGGGCAAGCCATGCATTGTTGTCTTTTTCCTTGGAGACGTGGCAATCGGAGCAGCTTTTAGTCTCGCGGCCGCGAACGGTGTGCGGCACATGCGTATTAAATGTCTGACCGGAGAACCCTTCGGCAGACACGGTTTGCTGCTGGCTATAGATCCACTCGCGGTTTTGATTTCGCGACGAAACCAGCACTGCCGACCGCGAACTAACGGGAGCGACACGATGGCCGGTGACGGTGCCGTCTTTGCCAAGCATAAATATATCGTCACGCAGAACCTGAAAATTGTAGCTGGTAAAGTTGCGCGAATCGCCGCCCTCGTTGTGGCGGTTTGGCATCTTTTTATTTGCCTCCATCGACAGGTGGCAGCCAAAACAGCTTGTGACCCACGATGTATGGCATGCGTAGCAGGTCATACTGCTGTCGGCGTGGGCGAGCTTGTCGTCCCCGGCGTCGATGTTGTCCCAGGTCGTGTTGTCCTTTTGCATCAGCTTGGCGTACGCCGACTGAACGTTGTAATCGCGTTCGCCCTCGCTGACTGTGTCGCGGGTTTGCGTCACACGCCACCACATATCCGGATCGACGATCGAATGCTGGACGATGTCGCCTTTCTTTAACTGTATCTCGCGGCCTTTCGCAACCGGGTTAGGCCTCTTTTCGTCTTTGGCGATTACCTCAAGCACCGCCTTGCGTTTGCCGTCTGGAGCGCGAAACCGCAGACGCGTCAGGTCGCGGCCGATGAGCGGTTTGTTGGCGGTTTTGCGCTGGTTTAGCTCGTTGCGATTTTCGGGTGCTTCGGCGGCATAGCTGCTGGTGATGCCGTTGGCCTTTGCCTTGACCGAGCCGTGGCAATCGACGCAGCTGATCTCGACGGCGGCACGCGGCTCATTGTAGAGTATGCCCGTGCCATGGCTGTCTTGCCGGAAATGGCAATCGACGCAGTGCATCCCTCGTTCAAGATGGATGTCCTGCAGATGAACGGCCTTTTGAAATTTGTTTGGGTCATCGGCAGGCACAACGCGGTCGGCGGCGTTCAAAAGATTGCCTTTGCGGTCCTTTTTATAGACGTTCTTGAAAACCCAGCCGTGGCCGTGCGAATCGGCGAACTGAACGTTCTTTAGCTTGCTGTTAAAATCCGCCGTGCCTGTATTCTGCAAAAAGATCGAATCAGACCATAGACCGCGAAGGCTCGCTCCCTCAGGATTTTTATCGAGCTTGGCGGCCATCTCGGCCTGCGTCGGGTCGATCTGCTTATCCTGCGGATACATCATCTTGCCGTCGGTCTCATTGTCCCACCACATTCGGCCGAGATAAGTCGCGACCATATTTGTGCCCGGATGCATATGACAGGTCATGCACTGCGCCGTCGGAATACGCGATGTGAACTGATGCTTGATCGGATGGCCCGATTCGTTCTTTGGAATTTTGGTGTCCGCCGATTGCGAATATCCCCGATTGCCTGCTGCCGCATATGGACCCGATGCGGCTTTGCTTGTATCGTTCGCGTAAACGACGTGACAGGAACTGCACCCCGACGAGCGGTAATCGCCGGCGTGGTCGTTGGTGCCGAGAAAATTGAGCGTCGGATCGAGCAGACGCGTTTTTTGTAGCCCCAGATAGACCGGGTCGGTGCGGTTGTTTGTCCCAAGCCCACGCGGGCTCAAGCCCTTATCAGGTTTGCCTGGTTCTTCTTCTCGATCGGGATTACCGATCTCAAGCCGGCGACGACCACCGCGTTCGAAGACGCGTAGGATATTGCCCGGCTGCGAGACTTCCCAACGGGGCAACGGGTAAAGCGACGAGAGCCACCCTTTGAAAGCCTGCTCCTCGCGGGTCGGCTTCGGTTCGTGCAGTAGGGCTTGCGGCTTGCCGTTCTCGTTGTAGCTTTCGCCAAACTGAGCGTCCTTTATGTGATAGCCACCATTGTTGTACAGAGCGGCTCCCCACAGCATCGAACCGTGGGCCATCATGCTGCGCCCGACCTTTTGGTTCTCATCGGTGTGGCACTGGCCGCAAGCCTGACTGATAACGCGAAGATCGCCGGGGTTTACAAAGCGGACGAACTCGCTTGTTTCCTTTGCCAACAAAGTGTTGGTGCGTTCGGGGTTGCGGCTCGAACATTCGCCGTTCTTACAGCCCCATTCTTTTGGAAACTTTGGCTGAACGTGCGCGTCCTTTTGCGTTGTCGCTGCCGGGTTGCCGCCGTGACAGGCCGTGCAGGTTAGCCCTTGTGCATCTTTGCCCTCGTCGAGCGTGTCAAAAACATCGCCCCGGTTGTTGTAACGGTGCATCGGCTCAATATTGTCGTGGCAAACGGCGCAGCCCTCGACTTTAGCCGCTTCGGGCGTTGCGGCAGGAACAGCTGCGGCCTGCGACGGTGGTGTTGACTGAGCCGCAACGTGTTCATCGGCTTTCCAAAAAGCCGTGACCAGCAGCGCACAGAAAGCCATGATCACTATCAGCTTAAGATGCATCACATTTTTATTCTTTACAGCCATTTTTTGTTAGAAGATCAGTTTTAGCTGGCTAAATAGTGAATATTGAGGCTTGCTCGGATTGACGATCTGCGGCCCGGGTGTGCAGAAATTTGGTATCGGACAATTTTGTGTTCTGTCGGTATAGACATCGCGAAACCCTTTGCCCGCAAAGAACATACTGCCGCCAAACGTCATCGTGATGTTATTAATAAGAAACGGTCGGTAGACCGCACCCAGGCTGAGGTCGTATCCGATCTCGTTCCGCACCACCGGCTCAAATAAAACATACTCAAGCACATCGGTCCTATGAAAACGCAGGTAGTTAGCATTAAATACCGCCTTGATCGTCTGCGTCAGCTCGGCATCGACACCGGCGTTAAAGATCATGATGCCCGGATTAACGAAATTAGCTTGCCCCTCGATCTTACTCGAACGTAAGTTGGGCAACAGGCTATTTCCTTGGACAAGTCCGATCTCGGTCGAGACGAGCCGTATGCCCTGACGGTTCCAGTATGAGAATTGACCGCCGGCAAAATTGGGATCGTCGAGTATCGCATCAAAGCCGTTTGCCTTATCATCGGTAGGGTTTTTATCGCCAGATGCAAAAAAGAAAGAGCCCTTGAATCTTAGCCAATTCTTATCGATCGA
>JBEBGA010000211.1:0-5651 GCA_040081695.1 Pyrinomonadaceae bacterium | reverse complement strand
CATTTTAATTTCCCTAACATAGAACTATGGTTGATATCGACGAATTTCCAGTCGCACTGGCAGAGGCCGAGGCGATCGAACCGATGGTTCAGATCCCTGACGTGCTTCCGGTCCTGCCGCTTCGCGACATTGTTATTTATCCCTTTATGATCGTGCCGCTGTTTGTGTCGCGTGACCGGTCGATTCGCGCGGTCGAAGAGGCGCTCAACAATGACCGCATGATCCTGCTCGTCTCGCAGAAAGACGTAAATAAGGAAGAGCCCGAGCAGGACGATCTTTATACGGTCGGGACGGTCGCCATCATCATGCGGATGCTCAAGCTGCCCGACGGACGTATCCGCATTTTGATACAAGGGCTGTCGCGTTGCCGTGTCGATAAGATCGACGGTGGCGGTAAATATGTGACATCGAGTGTGACGCCGATCATCGAGCCGCTAGGAGCAGAAAATAACTCGTTGGAGATAGAGGCCCTGATACGTAATGTTCGCGGTTCGATGGATCGTGCTGCCGGGCTAGGCAAGAATATATCGCCCGAGGTTCTCGCGATAATCGCCAATCTTGACGACGCCGGACGTCTTGCCGACCTTGCTGCATCCAATCTCGAACTCAAGGTCGAAGATGCTCAAAGCGTGCTCGATATTGAGGATCCGATACCGCGTCTGCGTCGGGTCAATGAGCTTTTGAGCAAGGAAATTGACGTTCTGACCGTGCAGGCAGAGATCAACTCGCAGGCCCGTGCCGACATCGATCGCTCTCAGCGTGAATACTTTTTGCGTCAGCAGTTAAAAGCCATCCAGGGCGAACTTGGCGAGGGAAATGAGCTATTTGAGGAGATCGAGCAGTATCGCGACAAGATCCTTAAGGTCAAAATGCCCGAGGCCGCCGAGGAAGAATCGCTTCGTCAGTTGAAAAAGCTTGAGCGGATGCATCCCGACACAGCCGAGACCGCAACGCTGCGAAATTGGCTCGACATCATGACGGATCTGCCGTGGTCAAACGCGTCGAAAGATAATCTCGATCTGAAAAAAGCCGAGCGAATTTTGGATCAGGACCATTTTGGCCTGAACCGCGTAAAGGAGCGCATCATCGAATCGCTTGCCGTTCGCAAACTCCGCGAAAAGCCAAAAGGCTCGATCCTGTGTCTTGTCGGACCTCCGGGCGTGGGTAAAACATCGCTAGGGCGTTCGGTTGCCCGTGCGTTGAACCGAAAATTTGTACGGCTCAGCCTCGGCGGGCTTCACGACGAAGCTGAGATCCGCGGACATCGCCGCACGTACGTTGGAGCAATGCCGGGCCGCATTATTCAGGCGATCCAGCAGGCCGAAACCAACAACCCGCTCATCATGCTCGATGAGATCGACAAGGTCGGGGCAGATTTTCGCGGCGATCCGTCGAGCGCATTGTTAGAGGTGCTCGATCCGGAGCAGAACTCAACGTTTCGCGATAACTATCTTGGCGTCACATTCGATCTGTCGAACGTGATGTTTATGACGACGGCCAATATTCTCGATACGGTGCAACCTGCGCTTCGTGACCGTATGGAGACCATTTCGCTGTCCGGCTATACCGAGGAAGAAAAGGTCGAGATCGCGAAACGTCATCTTATACCAAAACAGATCGAAGAGAACGGCCTCGAAAAAGACGACGTCAAATTTGACCGTAAGGCCATCTCCAAGACCATCAGCGAATATACGCAGGAAGCAGGTTTGAGGCAGCTAGAGCGTGAGATCGGCAAAGTTTGCCGAAAGGTCGCACGTGCGAAAGCTGAGGCGGAGAAGGGATTCAAGCCAGCTCGTATTACTGCCGACAATCTGAAAGATTACCTGCGGGTTTCGCGGATCTTTAACGAAGGTGCCCTCAAGAAAGATCAGATCGGGACCGTTACCGGATTGGCGTGGACGGCAGTCGGTGGTGACATCCTATTTATTGAGGCTCTCAAGACTCGCGGTAAGGGCAAGCTGCAGCTTACCGGACAGCTCGGCGATGTGATGCAGGAATCGGCTCAGGCGGCGTTTTCGTATGCTAAGGCGCGGGCGACGGAGCTTGGCATCGACGAAAAGATATTTGACGAATACGATATCCATATCCATCTGCCCGAGGGGGCGATACCTAAGGACGGGCCGAGCGCCGGTATCACTATGGCGACGGCGATGGTTTCGGTGCTGTCGCAGCGAGCCGTTCGAAAAGATGTAGCGATGACGGGTGAGATCACTTTACGCGGCAACGTCCTACCGATCGGCGGCGTCAAAGAAAAGCTCCTCGCCGCGCGGCGTGCGAAGATCAAAACGGTCATTTTGCCTGCTCCAAATGAACGGGATCTTGAGGATCTTCCACAGGAAGTTCGGGACGATTTGACGTTTATATTTGTTGAGAACGTGCTCGAGGTTTTTGAGGCGGCACTTCGTGAAAGCAAATTGCCCGGAGAAAAGGCCAAAGCCAAGACGCAGAAAGCGTCGTAAACGAGCGGATGTCCTTATTTTACAAAGGGTTTGGGCGTTGACAGTGGTTCGCGGCAGATGGTATCCTTGATAGGTTAAGATGCCGTTTTCTCTGCCAAGCAGAGACGCCGGAACTTTTGGCTTTTAGCAGCGTTAAAATTACTGATGAAATTTATTAAAGTTTTTAGTTTTACAGCATTTATATTTTTAGCATTTGGCTCTCTTGCGAATGGCCAAATCACCAGTTCGCGTTCGAGCAACGATACATCCACATCACAGATCGACGCGGCTCAGGCTGTAGCAAATAAAGTCCTTTTTGATGCAGGCGTATCTTTTAAGGAAGGCCTGTTTGCTTATACCGAAGGTAGAAACTCGGTTGCGGGAGAGAAGTTTAACAAGTCGGTCGAGGTGTTTTTGTATTCAGCTCTGAACATACAAGAAGATCAAAAATTGCTTGGTTGTTACAACCAGCTGATCGAGACTGTTTATCGAATCGAATTTCCCTACGAAGCTCAGTTGCCTCAGGTGAATAATCTGGCTTTGACATGCGGTTGGAACATAGAAACAACACTTGTTGATGCTGTCGCAAAAGTTTCCAGAAATGCTGCGGGCAAAAGTCTTACCGGTGCAGCTGTAACAACGGCTACTGTAAACGGACCTGCTTCTACAGGCGGGCCGAGTGCGGGATTTAATTCGCAGGAATTTGAACCATCGCCGCTTGATGAGCTTTCAAAGGTAGAACTTACGGCGGATGAACTGTCTATCGAAACTAACCCGGTAGCCCAACAGCAGTATCAGTATATTCAGACCGCAGTAGCTAATAGATCGCTCGGGTTTGCCTTTCAGGTTCACCCGCTGATCCAGCAATATATCAATTATTTTCGCGGCCGTGGACGCACTACGATGGAGGTTGGCTTGTACCGCTCCGGAATGTTTATGCGGATGGCTCGCCGCATCTTTAAGGAAGAAGGCGTGCCGGAAAATGTCGCTTGGCTGGGGCAGGTCGAATCAGCGTGGAAACCGTCGGCCTATTCATCGGCGGCGGCTTCGGGACTTTGGCAGTTTATTCCGGGAACTGGGGCTCGATACGGGCTTCAGCGAAATGCGTACGTTGATGAGCGAAATAGTTTTGAGGAAGCAACGCGTGCGTCGGCAAAATACTTAAGATTTCTTCATGACCGTTACAACAACTGGGAATTGGGCATTGCCGCCTATAACTGTGGTGAAGGAAACGTTGACAGAGCGATCCGGCGTGCGGGAGTCACTAATTTTTGGGCAGCCTATGCATACCTTCCATCAGAAACTCGAGTTTACGTGCCGATGATCCTGGCGACGATATTGATCGCCAATAATCCTAACGAATACGGTTTTGGACATATCAGGCCGGCGGCTCCTCTTGTTTACGACCGCGTGCGGATTCCTAGTTCGACCAACCTGAGCCTTATTGCTCAGTCGTCAGATACCACTGTGCAGTATCTTCGTTATCTGAATCCGCATCTGCGCGGTAACGTAACGCCGCCGGTGCCGTACATCATCAATGTTCCGGCTGGAAAGGCTAATGAAGTCGTCGCTGTGTTTCGCCGTATTCCGGCGTCGAAAATTAACAACACCAACCTTGCTAATACCTCGTCAGGCGAGACTTGGCAGACCATCTCAAACCGCACCGGCGTCAGCGTGGCTGATCTGATGGCGGCAAATCAGGGAATGGCATCGCCAAGAGGTAAGGTGTTTGTTCCGGTTGCCGGCAACGGAGTAAACAATATCGTCTATCAGCGTCCGACAACCTCGGGTGCGGCAGCATTGCCGAGCGGGGTTCGGGTCGTTAAGGCAAAGGCTGGTGAAACCGTACAGAAAGTTGCGGAGCGTTCCGGAGCGGACCCGACCGTGGTAGCCAAGTACAATGGTTTGCTGCCAAACTCGGTTTTGACTGCGGGCCGCGAGATCAAAATACCTGCTAAGTAAGATAACTATTTGGTGACATTTGTCAGATCAAGCCGGGCATTTTCTGTTGCCCGGCTTTTTTGTTGACATAATCATAAATAATTGTAAACTTGCCGCAGGCTGTTGATTTTCATATCACATACAGGCCGGCTAAGAGCGAAATTTGCGTTACTGAAACCCGAACTAAATTTTATAAGGCAGATATTAATTTTTCGTATTTTACTGCGAATTATGTCAATGAGTATGTCCATCACTGATCTAAAAGTTGTGACAATAGTGTGTATTGTCGCCTGTTTGGCCGGTTTTACGGCTTGTGGTTCGAAGCCTTCCGAAAATGGAGCGGCTAATAAGTCTGCGGGAAATTCTAATGCCGAACCGACCGCCAATGTTGAAAAGCTCACCCAGCCGCTCAAGTTTTTGCTTATCGGTGACTCCCTGATGCGCGAGGGATTTGGCCCGGGCCTCGAAACGGCTCTGACAGGTTTTAAGGACGTCAGCGTTGTTAGAGAGGGTCTTTATTCGACCGGGCTAAACAAGACTGATTTTTTTGATTGGACGGCGAGAGCAGAGGAAATGATCGGGCAAAATAAGCCCGACGTTTTGATCGTAACCTTTGGGGCAAATGACGGTCAGGGGATACTCGACGATCAGGGTAAAGCACATGATCTAGGTACTGATAGTTGGAAAGAAGTTTATGCTCAGAGAGTCAACCGTTTTTTGACTCGGATCGCTCCAAAGGTCAAGAAAGTATTCTGGATCGGGCACCCGATCCCGGGAAATGACAAATTTGTTAAAAAGTTTTCGGCGATGAATCCGGTATATAAAGCCGAATCTGCCAAGTTTCCAAACGTCGTATATGTGGACACTTGGGACTCGTTGGCGCTAAAAGGTGTTTACAGCCGATCTCTGCCAGATGAAAACGGGCGTATGCAGGTAGCCCGCCAGGGCGACGGCGTGCACGTGACCAATTTTGGCGGAAAGCTCGAGGCGGCGGCAGTGATGAAGGTGGTGCTGCAGAATATTGATCTGAAATGATCGGATCTTGTTAAGATCCTGTTTTGAAAAATTCTATTTTTACTTCGTAGATAGTTGATGAATATTAAGCGGCCAATCTCATCATTATGGTCAATGGGTCTCGTTTTAGGATCGGCATTGACCTTTTCTGCTTGCTCCGGGGAAAAATTACCGCCTCCTAATTCTTCATCAACGAAACCTATTAGCAACGATACAAGTCCCTATATCAATTACGGCCGTCCGGGTTCCGATCCAAAG
>JBEBGA010000210.1:0-5676 GCA_040081695.1 Pyrinomonadaceae bacterium | reverse complement strand
AAAGAAAACCTGAGCACGCTCCTTTATTGGCGTAGCACTCCAGGCAGGAAATGCCGCCTTTGCCGAAGCAACCGCGGCGTTCAGTTCGTCCGGTGTGGACATTGGAATCGACGAGAGCTGCGAGCCATCAATCGGCGAAACCACTTCGTCCGTTTGCATGGCCGTGCTGTCAACAAACTTTCCGTTGTAAAAATTCTTTACTTTTCCGTATTTCACTTACTACCTCTGTCAGGATTCGATTTTGTAAGAATAAGATACACCAAAAACGCTATACCGAAGGTCACAAACCACGCATAAATATAAAGAGTGTCGAGAATACCCGGATCGGCAACATGCCCGCCCGGCGTCGTGGCTGCCCGCAAGAAGCCCGGGACGACGGGAGCGATAGCCAGCACGAGTGCAACGATCGCCCGCCAATTAAAGCCGTTGCTGTAGGAATAGACGCCGTCCGTTTTGAACAATTCGCCGAGTTCGAGATGTTTTTTCCGAATCACAAAATAGTCGCATATCAATATGCCGCCAATGGCTCCCATGAGGCCTGAGTAGCCGATCAGCCACGTAAAAATATACGCGCCCATCGACGACATCAGTTGCCACGGCATCATCAAAATTCCGATCACCGCCGTTATGAGACCGCCAGCGATGTAAGAGATTTTTTTCGGATTTAGATTTGAAAAATCGTTCGACGGCGAGACGACGTTCGCGGCCATGTTGGTCGAAAGCTGTGCGGCAAAGATGACGATCATAGCGAATAAAATGACCAGCGTACTATCGAATTTTTGAATCAGTTTTACAGGATCAGGAATCGCTTCGCCATAAATGATCACCGTCGCACTTGTCACCGCCACGCCGATAAACGCAAACGCCGTCATCGTCGTGGGTAATCCCAACGCCTGCCCCATCAACTGCGAACGCTGACTCTTGGCGTATCGCGTAAAGTCGGGAATGTTCAAACTCAACGTTGCCCAATAGCCGACCGACGCCGTCAACGCTCCGGGAAAGATCGTCCAAAAATCGGCTTGCTTCTTTTGCAGCACCGAGACGCCTGAGAGCACGTTACCCAGCCCGCCGGCTGCATTTGTCGCCCACACCAACAAGACCAAACCGCCAAGTAATAATAACGGCGCCGTCCATGATTCCAGATATTTGATTCCCTCGATACCTTTCAAAATTATCACGACCTGAATGGCCCAAAACAGAAAAAACGAGATCCAGGTGTGCAGCGGGTGCCCGCCGATCATCGAGTCGATCCCAGCCCAGCCGCTCCAAAGCGCCGTAAACAATGCATCGATCGCCGTCCCGCCGATCCAAGTCTGAATGCCAAACCAACCGCACGCCACGATTGCCCTCAAGATAGCGGGAATATTAGCGCCCTTCGTTCCAAACGAAGCTCTCGCCAGCACCGGAAATGACACGCCGTATTTCGTTCCGGCGTGAGCGTTCAAGACCATCGGGATCAGCACGATCGTGTTGCCGAGCAGGATCGTGATCATCGCCTGCCACCACGTCATTCCGGCCTCGATAAACCCGCCCGCGAGCGTATACGTCGTAATGACCACGCTCATCCCGATCCACAGTGCCGCGATGTTCCACGTCGACCAAGTCCGCTGCTCGATCGTCGTCGGAGCGAGATCGTGATTCCACAGCGGTGAAGCCGAGACGTCCTCGGTTAGCTCTACAAAGCCTCGTTGTTTTTCAGATGGGTCACTCATTGGCTTTACCTGCTCAAGTAAGAAATTTCGCCATCAGCGAATCGTAGTTAATTGCAAAATAGAGCATTGTGGTGAGATTGCCAAATAGAAACAGCGGGACGAGCCAAACGATCGCGACTGCGGCCGAGCCCGTGTGCAGATAGATCACAAAGGCCGTGATCGTCAGCCCGACATACAGATCGAGACCGATCTGCCGTCCCCAATGCAGGCCGCGACATCACGCCGATCGTCTTGAAAAGGTTCTCTTTCGAGCTGCAATAGATCGAGTACGCTGTAAACACGATGAAGGCGATCCAGAACAAAAGCTTACCAGGACCCGTAAAAGTGAACATTTCAGGATGCCACCCGGAATAAATCGCTGCCACCACAAAGACCACGAACAAGGGCCAAAGTAAATTCTTCATTTCACCAAATCTCCATATCGATGATTCCAACCATCTGCACGTCGAGTACAGGGCATCTCTTCATAGTTCAGCGAGGCAAGCTATCTTTATTCTGTCAGACCCCAGTTTATTCGGGAAATCCTATTTTCTTCAACAATGCATCGTGCTGCGAGTCATCTCTTCCAGGATCAAAGATCGCATGTACCCACCCATAGGGTTTACAATTGTCGAAATTCCGGCAATTATCAAAATAGGTATCGCAAAGGTATTATGAAATTAAAAAAGATCATCGCGCTCCTGTTCTTAAACTGCTGTGTTCTCGGACAGGTACAGAGGACCGAAACGCCTCTGGGTCCTACAATTCTTCAGGATTCGGGGGCGTCAGCAAAGCGGGCGATACGCAGGAATATTCCGCTGACAAATTCCATTCAGAAGGCTTACCGGGCTGGAACGAGGAATACCTCCGGTCGTCCGGGGGCGAATTATTGGCAGCTAAAGACCGATTTTTCGATCAATGCCAGCCTTAACCCTGCCACGCAAACTATCACCGGAAACGAGACGATTACCGTCCATAATAATAGTCCGGATAAACTTGACCGGATCGTTCTGCGGCTTGACCACAACATCTATCGCCCCCGCGTTCCGCGTGGTTTTTCCGTGCCTGCCGAAACTACTGATGGAATGGTCGTTACCCGAATTAAAATAAATGGAGTTGAAGTTGATTTGAAATCGCCTATTCCACAACGGCAGCCGGGGCAATCGAAGATTGAAAGGTCTTTTGCGGTTGGCTTAGATCAAACTGTTGCTACGTTAGTTCTCGCAACACCGATCGAGCCGCGCACACTGGCAACCATTGAAATTGACTGGAACACAAAACTACCCGGCGGCGATGGTGGTCAGGGGCATCGGATGACCCAGCGTTGGGCGAGCAAGCTTTTCCAACCCACACAATGGTATCCGCGGCTGGCAAAATACGATGATCTACGCGGATGGGACACAAATCCTTATCTGGGACCCTCGGAATTCTACAACAATTACGGAAAGTTTGACGTCAAGATCGAAGTTCCCGCCGGTTGGATCGTCAGCGGAACCGGCGTGCTGCAAAATGCCGATGAGGCCGTCGCTCCGTTCGTACGTGAACGCCTAGCTTCTGCCTTGAAGACCGACGAAGAAGTAATGATCGTCAAGGAAGACGAACGCGGAGTCGGCAAGGCACTATTGCCACGGGAAAAGAATGTTTGGCATTTCATGGCGGAAAAGGTCAACGATTTTGCCTGGGCTACCTCGAACGAATTTGTCTGGCGCAGCACACGGGCAAACATTCCGACAAAAGGGTATGTTCCCGTTCATATGTTCTACCTGCCCGAAAGGGCACGTTTCTTTGAAAACGCCGGTAAAAATTCCCGCCATGCTCTGGAGTTTTATTCGAAGCTATTGATCCCGTACGCCTTTCCGCAATTGACCCTGCAGGATGGCCCAAGTGCCGGGATGGAGTATCCGATGGTGATCAACTCAAATCAAGGAGCCGCCGATCACGAGACCTTTCACCAATGGATACCGATGATGATGGGAACTAACGAAACGCGTTACGGCTGGATGGACGAAGGGTTTAATCAATATTCAAATATTCTCTCGAATGCGGATGCCCGCGGGAAACCCTTTAGCCTTGATCGTTTGGGGCAGAACTACGGCCGGATCAGCGGCAACGAAGATGAACCGATGATGATGTGGAACGCCAACTATGGCGGCACTTTCTATGGTTTTCAAACTTACAACAAGGCACCGCTGATGTTTTCGATGCTAGGAGGCATCGTTGGCGATGACGAGATGAATGCGGCCCTTAAGAAATACGTGGAAACGTGGAAGTTCAAACATCCGTCGCCCTGGGATTTCATGTTCTTTATGAACAAAGAGCTCGGCCGTGACCTAAATTGGTTCTGGTATTATTGGCTATTCACGACCGAGAGAGTTGACGGCTCGATAAAAGAGGTAGTTTCCCAAGGCGACGAGACAAGAGTTACGATCCATCAATCAGGCGAAATGCCCTCGCCCGTAGTGCTCAGAGTCGAATTTGCTGACGGCAGCGAAAAGATCAAAGCCATGCCGAATGCGATAATGACCGACGATAAAACCGCGATTGTTAGGTGGGATGAAGATGTCTGGTTCAACGGCGACCGCGATTTTCAGGCTGTGCTCGATCTCGGAAAACGTAAGATCAGCAAAATTACTCTGGATCCGTTTGGAAGGTTCCCCGATTCGGAAACTAAAGACAACGTCTGGGCCAGCAAGAAAGTAGAATAGACCTATTTTCAGATGTCTATTCGAAAAGCTCGCATTACGGATTCCTCAGATCACGAGGTTGTCTCGTCGCAGGCTCCTTTGGAATGCGACATTAGCAGACTTTAGGGCAGCGTGTCGTCGTAATGATCGGTCCTACCGTTTCATAATATTTTTCTATTCCGGGATCCCGACTCGTTTGACCAATTCCTTAAATCGCGGGTCGTCTCGCACGAAGTCCCAAATTTTCGCGACCTTTAGTTCGAGCACCCGCTTTTCACGCTCGTCATACGCTTTGTTCAGATATTCGATAGTTTTATCTTTGTCTTTGCCCCAAGCGTATGCGTTGGCATAATCCCACGCTTTGATATATCCGTTGGGGTCTTTTGCCTGTCTGGCATTTATTTGTTCGACGCGTATTTGCTGAAACGTCCGCCCGTAGCCATCCCATCCGCCTTTTTCGTAGGCTTCTTTCAATTTCGTAATATTTTCGGGTTTGGCATTGTTTGCCTTCGCAACGAGCAGGAATTCTTCGACAGCCTGATCAAATTTGCCTTGTCCGGCATAATCTACAGCGTTGAAATAATGAAACCAGGGGTTATTGGGAAATAGCTCGATGAGCTTCTTGTTCTGTAGAAGTGCTTCGTCATATCGCCCGGCATATTGCAGCTGAAGTGCCATAGCAGCATTGATTGCAAGCGAAAACGGATCGAGTTCGATGGCTTTCGTTATTTCTCTGAATGCCTCGTCGTGCCTGCCGCTGAATGATAACATTCGTGAATACCAGTGATGGGCAGTCGCGTAATTCGGATTGAGTTCAATCGCTCGTTTGAATGATTTTTCCGCACCTGCAAAATCATATTCGTATGCAATCAGGACTGCTCCAAGTGATGCGTGGGCTTCGGCAAGATTCGGGTCAAGTTCGAGAGCCTTGAGTGCCGCTTGCTTGGCTTGCGGCTGATATTCTTTCGGTCTGAAATCGCCGAATTCGGGAAACAAGGTATAAGTGTCCGCTAATCCGCTGTAAGCAAGGGCATAGTTCGGATCTTTTTCGATGGCTTGTTTGAAAAACTCGACTGCTTTCTCAAACTCCTTCGTCTCCCGTTTGTTCCAATGGTAACGACCTTTCAAATAAAGCTGATAGGCTTCGGAGTTGGTAGTGTAATTTTTCTCGACACTTGCCGTTTCCGCACTTGATAATTTGGATTTGAGTTTGCTCGAAACATCTCGGGCAATTTCGCTCTGCAACGAAACCAAATCTGATGCTTTTCGCTCATATTTATTGCCCCACAGGACGTTTTCAG
>JBEBGA010000578.1:0-1384 GCA_040081695.1 Pyrinomonadaceae bacterium | reverse complement strand
GATGTGGCCCGCAATCACGCGAGAGATATCGAGATCGCAAAGAACGTTTCAGGCATCGACGTAATGGTCACCGGCCACCCGCACAGCGGGACGTCCGAACCGTTGATCTCAAACGGCACGATCATCGTCTCGACCGATGCCTACACGATCGAGCTCGGCAAACTCGAACTGACCTACGACAAAAAACTCGACAAGATAACCTCGTATAAGAACCGTCTCGACTATCTCTTCGACGATGAGGTCGAGGACGATCACGAAATGTTGAAGGTCATCGATAAATGGAAAGGCAAGCTTAAAACCATTACGGATGAACAAGTTACAATCGCGACTGCACCATTTACGCGTTCCTATGGCGAGGAATCGGTTATGGGTAATATGGTCGCCGACGCGATGTTGAATGCGCATCCTGAATATGATCTTGCGGTGACAAACAGTGGCGGTTTGCGACAGGACATCGACGCCGGAGCGGTGACGGTCGGCGAGCTGATCTCGGCCTTTCCGTTTCCCAATACGATCGTAAAACTCGAAATGAAGGGCAGCGATGTGCGAGCCATTTTCGAGCACGGAGCCAGCTTGACCAACGGAATTCTACAGGTCTCAAAAGGCGTCGAGTTTGTTTATGACGAAAACAAACTGGTCGGTAGCCGCATCGTTGTCTGCAAAATAAAAGGCGTGCCGCTTGAAGACGGCAGAACGTACAAAGTGTTGACATCAAACTTCTTAGCCGATGGCGGTGATGGGTTTCTCACCTTTAAAAAAACCCTGAATTATAAAAATACCGGCGTCGGATTGCTCGAATCGATGGTCAAGTATCTCAAGAAATTTGAGAGCTACACGCCGATGTTGGAGGGACGCGTCAGGAAGCAGTAATCAATGAATTTTGTTAACGGCAAATCGGTTGAGACGCGTGAAATATTTGCGGTTATTGATCCATCCAATGGTGAGAAGATCGCGGACGTGGCACGGTCGCGTGAGGCGGACGTAGAGTCGACCGTTTCGGTTGCCTACTCTGCTTTCCCGCAATGGGCCAATCTCGCGGCCTGGCAGCGTGAGAAGATCTTGCTCGATTGTGCCGTCGAACTTGAGAAAAATGCTGATGAACTGACAGATCTGCTTGTCAAGGAAAGCGGATCTTGCGTGACAAAGGCTCGATACGAAACGGGTTACACGCCGCGTTTGCTGCGCGCGGCTGCGGGCGAGGCGACACGAATGTACGGCGATACGATGCCGAATGAGCGACCGACGCGGATGTCGATGGTCGTGCGCGAACCGCTTGGCGTCGTTGCGTGCATCGTGCCGTTTAATGCACCGCTCGCATTGCTGGCCAAGATGACGGCATTTCCGCTGGCTGCGGGTAATACGCTCGTCGTCAAACCTTCGGAAG
>JBEBGA010000577.1:0-1392 GCA_040081695.1 Pyrinomonadaceae bacterium | reverse complement strand
ATTTAAGTACAAGCACGGTTCCCGCGTCGCTCCGATCGTGTGCTCGCCGGACCTCGGATGGCACCTGGTACGCCGGAAAGATTTCGAAAAACAACAGAAAGAGGACGATTTCCTCCAGATAGGAGGCGCGCATGGTTATGACAACATGTTTCAGGACATGCAGGCAACATTTATCGCCCACGGCGCCGCATTTAAGCGAGGTTTCGTCGCCGAGCCGTTCGAAAATGTTGAGGTTTACAACATCATGGCCCACATTCTCGGCCTCAAAGCGGCAAAAAATGATGGCGATCTAAACCGGGTTAAAAAGATGTTGAGATAAAAAAGCGTTCCAGCATAAATTGCCACTAGCTTCAGCTAGTGGAACGCAGAAAAAGAAAGAAATCCCGGCTTCAGCCGGTACCCACTAGCTGAAGCTAGTGGCTATTCTCTAGAAATCGGCTACAATATCCCCATGAATTCACCCGAAACGACCGCAAAGCAGAACATTCTCATCCTTCCGGCTCTCGAAAACAAAGCCATCGCTGTCCAGATCGCGTTTTTGGCATCGGCGGCGTTTATTTTGCCTTCGTTGGCTCATGCTTTTGCATTGCCAACGCGGTCGTTGCTGCCGATGCATTGGCCGGTAATCCTTGCGGGGCTTTGCTACGGATGGCGTTCGGGTCTCGCAATTGGAATTGCGGCTCCGATACTTAGTTTTCTGCTTTCCGGAATGCCGCCGGTGTTTATTTTGCCCGCGATGACCGTCGAATTGGCCGCTTACGGACTTCTCGCGGGCCTCGCGAGACAAAATCTGGGCCTAAACACCTTCGCCGCCGCCGCAATTTCCATCATCGGCGGCCGCGTCGTCTTTCTAGCCACTATTCTCGCCCTCGGCACACTCACGACAGGCTTCGCGACATATCTCCAAACCTCAATGCTCCCGGGCGTCCCAGCCATGATCGCGCAACTAATTCTCCTGCCTCTCGCAGCAAACTGGTGGGTTGGACGAGAGAAGCAATGATCGACAAAGATTCTTGCCACAGAGATCACAGAGAACACAGAGATTTTGAATTGGTTTTCGTCTGTTCTGTGACCTCGGTGCTCTCTGTGGCTAATTTTTTTGGTTTTTTCGGCTAAAAGGGCGCCGTCTGCGTCTAATGGGGTGCGCTTTGGTGTTATAATTTGCGCGAAGTAAATATTTCATTCTGGAGGAACTTTTATGTTCAGACGCGGTTTTATTGTTGTGGCGGTTTTGGTGGTGGCTTTTTTTGCGGTTGCTGAGAGCGCGAATGCTCAGGGTGGTGTCTTTTTGGGGGCCCGCACGGTCTCGGATCGCGGCGAACGTGACGTGATCGGCGTCGGCGCTGGCAAGGGCGAATTCCGGCGGTTGCAATTTAGGGTCGGACAACGCGC
>JBEBGA010000209.1:0-5721 GCA_040081695.1 Pyrinomonadaceae bacterium | reverse complement strand
CCGGCAGTGTAATATGTGCAATCGATCGCCTCTTGCACATCGCCGCCCGCTTCTTTCAGCACCTTGCCCATTTCGCGGGTCATCTGCTGCGTAAATTCGTCCTTATTCTTACGCAGAATCTCGCCAAGCGTAAACAAAAGCTCCGCACGTTTTGGCGCCGGAGTTCGCCGCCAGCGTGTCGCGGCATTCTTTGCGGCCGCAACTGCGGCGTTGATATCGTCGCCATTTGAAGCTGGAAAGCGTCCAACGATGTCAGTCGTGTCGGCAGGGTTGACATTGTCAAACCATTCGCCTGACGAAGATTTGACCCACTCACCGTTGATGTAATTGTGATATTTCTTGACCGAGGTCTTGTTTGCGTTTGCCATAACTTTATTTATCCAAACTAAAAAGTCTAATGCCCAAAGTCACTCACCGCAACTTTGGACATCAGACTTTGGATATTGGACTCGCTTCTACTTCACCGTAAACTGCACAACCTTCAACTGCGGCGTGCGCAACACGGGATTGGACGACATCACTTGCAGAACGACGGGGTCACCGACTTTTAGTTTGGCGACGAAAGCCGAAAATTCCTTCAGATCGGTCACGGTGACGCGATTGATACGTTGGATCAGGTCGCCCTCGCTGAGAGCTTCATTACCGCTCGAGTTTCGCACGTCGGCGATAAAGCTCGCCGGGCTGACCTCTTTGATTACGAGGCCTTTTAGTCCGTCAAGCTTATACGTTGTCGCCAAAGCGGGTGTCAATTCGCTCAGCGTCAGGCCAAAAGGTTTAGGATCGACCGCCGTGCCGTCGATCGGCAGTTTGCGGCGTTCGTTGTTTACCCCGAGTCTTTCATTTACCGGTCGTTCGGCCAGTTTTGTCGAAGCGGTTTTTGCGTCCAGAGCGGTGCCGTTTTCACGCAGATAGTTGATCGTAATGGTCTGATCCGGCGGCGTCATCGCGACCTTGGCGATGAGATCCTGCGATGACAAGACGGGCTGACCGTTAAAGTTTGTAATTACGTCGCCGACTTTCAAACCGGCAAGAGCCGCCGGGCTCTGCTTGTCGCGAATGTCAGTAATGATCGCTCCCTTCGTATCGCTGAGGCCATAAACCTTTGCAAACTCAGTCTTTACCGATTCGAGATACGCCCCCAAATAACCGCGTCTGACCTTGCCGTTCTTGAGGATCTGGCCATAGACATACGATGCCTCACGGGCCGGCAGTGCAAACCCGACACCGTTGTAATCACCTGTTGCCGTCGCGATCTGTGAATTGACACCGACTACTTCGCCGTCAATATTCACAAGCGGGCCGCCCGAATTGCCGCGATTGATCGCCGCGTCGGTCTGGATAAATTTTTGAAACGCTGAGCCTCCCGGCGTCTCTCGCAAAGTCTGCGAGATAATGCCTGCTGTCACACTTTTTGCGAGTCCAAATGGCGAACCCATCGCCAGCACCCAATCGCCGACCTCTGCCTTGTCCGAATCGGCAAATTTGACGAACGGCAGATCGCGTCCGGCGTCGATCTTTAGCACCGCGATGTCCGTTTCTTCATCGACCCCTACGACCTTCGCCGTATATTCTTCACCCGAATCGAGCTTGACCGTTATCCGCGTTGCGTCGTCAACGACGTGCAGATTTGTGATGACATAGCCCGCCTTATCCACGATAAAGCCGCTACCGACGGCATACACCGGCCGCTGCTGCATCTGCTTA
This sequence comes from Pyrinomonadaceae bacterium, assembly GCA_040081695.1. Lineage (GTDB taxonomy): Bacteria > Acidobacteriota > Blastocatellia > Pyrinomonadales > Pyrinomonadaceae > OLB17. The sequence continues at coordinate 4,017 of JBEBGA010000209.1, read as the reverse complement.
CGCAGAAATTCCATAATGTCATCAGGCGTCCCCGGTTGCGGCGTGCTTCGTGCAACCGGCTGGGTCACGCCCGCTTTTGTATCGATGCTGACGACCGCCGGCTCGACACGCTTTGCGATCTCCGCAAACGAACGCGGCAACTTATCCGGCTGCGCCATCAAACTGGCCGAAATGCTCAAGATCGCAAGTAATATTGCCGCTGAATATCGAAACCTAAAATACGACGGATTTGTGAACATAGCTGGCTCTCCTAAAAAGCAATACGATGTATAGCCGTAAGATTATATCAAAATGCTTTTTCTTTGATGCAAGTTTTAAGGTTTGAGAAGCACCTTTAATACGCCATTTTCGGCGGCACGAGCCATAGCGGCAACACCGTCGGCGAGCGGGAATTCATCCGATATTAGCTGCGTCACATCGATCCTGTTATTTGCAAGCAGATCGAGTGCCGGAGCGAAACGCCCGCAGCGTGAGCCGACAATAGTGATCTCATCGACCACGACCCGCGATGCCGCCCATGCCGGAGTGCCGTGAAACGTAGATTTGAGCACGATCTTGCCCCGCGGCCGCACGAGATCGAGTGCCGTCGCAAATCCCGACTCGGAACCGCTAGCCTCGACCACGACATCGAAAGAACCGAACATTTTCGACTCAATGTCAGCAAGCAAGAGCGGCTTTACTCCGGCTTTTTCCGCGATCGAGATCTTTGACGGGTGCTTGCCGATGATCGTCACATTTTGCGAACGCAACGCGAGGCTCATCGCGCACAGCAGACCCAACTTGCCGTCACCGATAACAGCGACCTTTGTTTCGGCGGCGACCTCAACTTGTTCTGTAATGCCATAAGCGGCAGCAAGCGGCTCGGCAAAAACGGCCTGTTCGTCCGATACGTCATCCGGAACAACCAATAGATTGCGCGAGGGTAACGACAAATACTCAGCGTGACAACCGTCGCGGCCGACGATACCTAGCACCGTCCGCGTAGGGCAATGTCGCGGATCGCCGGCAGCACATTTTTCGCAGTTCCCGCATCCGGCATTTATCTCGCCGATCACACGTTTTCCGATGAGATGTACGGCATCTTCCGCGTTTTCAACAACGCCAACGAACTCATGCCCGATCGTCCCCTCAAACCCGGCGTAACCGCGAACGATCTCAAGGTCCGTATTGCAAATGCCAGACGTTGTAACGCGGACGAGCGCCTCTGTCTCGCGTTTTGGAATGGGGGTGTTCGTAAGTTCCAGCGTGCCGCCGGAAAATCTAAGTGTTTTCATGAGAGTAGTTTACCTTACGTAGTATACCTTTAGATCACGTTCTGAAATGATCAGCCAACGGCCATTGGTGCGGCGAAAGATCAATTGGCTCCGCACTTTGCCTGACGTTGTTTTGTTCCCGCTAAATGTCCAAGCCTTATCAAAAACAGCCGTTGCGGTTTGGCCGTCAGCACTTGTCGAGACGCTCATGTTCGAAATTTCGGAAGACATCGAATTAAAACTCGCAAATGCCCGTGCCTTATCCGCCCTCACGAACGAGTAACTCGCTCCGCGTTTAGTGTAATAGTCGAGAGTCCCGGCGTAGTTGCCCATATAGGTGTTGAGATCACGAGATTCGAGGGCCGCTTTCCAGCTATAGATCTGTCTTGAGACCTCGCTCCTTACAGCCGGTTCGTCTATTGGCGGCGGAGTCTGGTTTACGGTTGGCGTCGGGACGTTAGTGCCCGGCGAGTTCGCAGGTGGCGACGTGACCGGTGTCGGAATAGTTGCGGGATTTGTGTTGGGCAAATTCGCCGAACTATTCTTGTTTGGTTCCAAGTTACTAACGACCGGACGATCTTGGTTTAGATATACGATCATCCCAATTACAGCGATCACTCCAAAAACAGCGATCATTCCAACCGCTGTCAGAACCACCGCAAGAGCGGTCCTGCTTTTCGGCGGCGGCGGCCCGGCGAGCGAACCAACATGCGTCACCTGGCTGTCCATAAATCTCGGGTCGGGTGCTGTTCCGCCCGAGCGCACTCTCGTTACCAGTTCCGTATCCGTAATAAATGCCGTGGGCGTATCGCTTTGAGACGCAAAGGTCAGCGGCGTGCCGTCATCCAGACAGAACGACAGCGTATCGTCGTCATAGTGTACATTGCATGTTGGGCAAACCTTCATACTAAAAGGAGTCGGCAACCTTTCATATTACGGTGATCGAAACGCTAAACCGGACGACCTGCGAGCAATTGTTTGTGACCGTCAAGTAGTTGTCGCCGCCGCTGGTTGTCGTTCTAAACGAAGCGCCGCCGCCGCGAAACGTCACACAGCCGCCTGACGACGACACAGTAGCTGACAATGACTGGCCGCTGCGGCAGGCAAGCACCATCGAACGAGCGTCTCCGGGGTTAATGTCGCCTCCAAAAGAAGTCGAATAGGCACCGCGTGCAAATTTCAGCCGCGTCGTTCCCGTGTATGAACTGCGAGGTGGTGGAGGAGTTGCGGCCGGTGACGACCTTGGAGTTGGATACGGTGTCGATGCCGCTAGAGTCGGTGTTACAACCGGGGACATCTGCGGCGTTGGAAATGCTCGGTTATTCACATTACCGTTTGGGATGTTGCTGGTATTGACGTTTGCCACGGTACTGGTGGCAGCGTTCTTAAAAAACATCACGGCTGCAAGCCCGACGATACCGAGCAGCACCAACAGCCCGACCGCCACGATCGCGATCACTATCGGCGTATTCGACCTTTTCTGTTCGGGCATCGCCGTCGCAACATGCGTCACCTGGCTTTGCGGCCAAGCGGCGGAGTTGGGGTCATTTAAGGGCACGTGGATCCGGGCCTGACGAGCGACAGTTTCCGTCTCTCCAAGCACGACGGTCGGCGTATCCACGTCAGGCGCGACGAGCGGAGTGCCGTCCTGTAAACAAAAGACGAGCGTGTCGTCGGAATATTGAGTGTTACATGCCGGGCAATTTTTCATGGCCGCATTAGAGTCAAAAATTGATGCTTTGATAATATGCTCACTGCATCGATTAGTAAATAGCAGAAGCGCGAGGTAAAAATATATTATTTCAGCATCGAAAGTAATATACTCTGCGAATGACCCGCGAGTTTTTGCAAGCATTCACAATATGATCGACCCGCAAGCCATAGCAGAGATAATCGCCACCTACAAAAAATACGGTTGGGAGCTGCGGCGCGCGTTGTTGACTAAGGAATTGAAAGCGAACGTCGGCGATCTATTTACAGGATGTATGATTGCCGGATCCGACATCGACGCCGCGTGGTTTTCGCGTCCGCCGGAACCGGGAGCGATCGCTTGGGAGATACGTCATTTAAGCACGGCTCCGTACGCACTGCTTGAGCATCTCGACGAAACTGACGCGGGTTTTGAAGCTGCTTTACACACCGTCGAGCAACGCCTACGCGAGGCTGTCGCCAAAAAACGACACGCTTGACAACCGTTGTCTGCGATTGCAAACTTAGATTATTGACATGACGATAAAGGAAATCGGCGGAACCGTAGAGAGCGTTTGGGATGGCTTACGGCCCGTCACCAAAAAAATGCTCGTCGGTGCGATGCAAGCAAGCAACACGGCCCCGGCGAACAATCCCACTCCAAAGTTTTCGTATGACGCCCACGCAGATTGGGAGGTCAGCCGTCTGCTCACCGCTCTCGACGAGCAATCGCGGGCGCCGGAGATTCGCAAAGACTCCGCGAAACTGACCGAGCTAAATCATCTCGCCGACGTGTGTGTAAATGTGCTTGAGTCACAGTCGGCATCAGCCGAGGTCTTTATCCAACTTGCGACCCGTGCGATCAAAGAAAACAATTTTGATCGCCTCGACAAGCTCGCCGACCGTCTTGCCGAGCGCTATTCGGCAAGCGAGATCGCTGAGATCGTCCGCCAGACCGAGCTGCCCCAAATACGCGCTATCGCCTACGAAACCCTCGCGTTGATGCCGCTCCAACACATCGTACCGCTGCTCGACGACCCGCTTTATTCAGGGATCGCCGCTGCAACTCTCGAAC
>JBEBGA010000576.1:0-1394 GCA_040081695.1 Pyrinomonadaceae bacterium | reverse complement strand
CCCGACTCTTTCAAGTGCGGAGTGCGAAACGCGGAGTGCGGATTTTACTCCGCATTCCGCACTCCGCATTCCGCATTCGCTTCACGGTTGCGTGGGCAGCGCCGGACTTGCACCGGACTTCCTTTGCATCAAATGCCAACAAACGCTTAAATGTAAGCGCAAACATTTTCATTTTCTAACAGTTATCAGTGAGTGAGTTCACAGTTGCCAGTTAAAGAAACTGTTAACTGTAAACTACTCAACTATTAACTGTTAGCTCATATACATCCGGTCTCCTAATAAACCGCCGTAACGCGTACCCTACGGCTTGCCGGATTTTCGTCCAGCATCACATCGACTCCGAAAACATCTTTGATATTCTCGGCGGTCAAAACCTCGGCCGGTGTGCCTTTCGCGGCAATTCGCCCGTCCTTTAACATCAGTATCTCGTCCGCAAATTCGGCAGCGAGATTGAGATCATGGGTAATGACAACCGCTGACGCTCCGCACGAACGCGAGCGATTGCGTACCAGCCGGAACATCATCGCCTGATGCTCGAGATCGAGATTTGCGGTCGGCTCATCTAGCAGCAGTATCTTGGCTCCGGTAGCAAGGGCCCGAGCAAGCACGACACGCTGACGTTCGCCGCCGGAAAGCTCATTCATCAGCCGCGAAGCATATCTCGCGAGATCGCAGTCGTCCAAAGCCTTCTCGGCAAACTCAATATCGGTCGTACTTTCCCAACCAAACGCCCCGCCATGAACAAAACGTCCAGACAGAACAAATTGCAAAACCGTAATTGGAAATCTGGTCTCATTTTCCTGAGCAACAACGGCGACGTTCTTCGCGATCTCGCGACGCGAAAGACTCGCTAACTGCCGCTCACCCAAACCGATCTCACCTGTTGAGGTCGGAAGCGTTCCATTCAAAGCCCTGATCAAAGTTGTCTTACCGGCACCGTTCGCCCCGAGCAAAACGACGATCTGCCCTTCTGCCAGCTCAAACGAGACATCGCGCAGCACCGCCCGCTCGCCATAACTGACTGAAATGTCTGTGACCTCAAGCATCTTAGTCGGCACCACCTGCGGTAACCGGTGGTTGAACGCAACGAACTTTCAAGCTGCGTTAGTTGAGTCAAGTCTAATCTTCAACCACCCCGCTACCGCTGGTGGTGCCGACTAGTTCTTCCTCAACAAATAAATAAACAACGGAGCACCGATCAAGGCAGTTACCGCACCAACTGGCAACTCCCGTGGTGCGATCGCCGTCCTTGCGATCGTGTCCGCGAACACAACAAATATCGCCCCGACGATCGCGGAGAACGGCACAACCAAACGGTTATCGCTACCAACACTGAGCCGAACCAGATGCGGCACGATCAGGCCGACATAGCCGACCGAGCCGCTGGCAGCGAC
>JBEBGA010000208.1:0-5722 GCA_040081695.1 Pyrinomonadaceae bacterium | reverse complement strand
TCTTTCTGCTGCGCAAACGCAACGAATGCGAAGCTTTGCATAAAGATCGCGAAGGCGATCAGTGCGGTTACGGGAGCGTTGAATCTGTTCTTGTACATGGTTAGTAAGTACCTTTCCTTAATCTCTTTCATGGCCGCACACATCTGCGGCCTCGTGCCCTACATATGGCATTCGCCGTGCCAAAGACCGCAAATCGTGAAATAGCCAGTAAACACGGGCATTCAAGTCTTTTCGCCTAAATCGAACCGGTGTCGGGTTCGGTCAATGTGACGGAGCGGTCTGGTCAATCTGAACGATGCCGAACGGATAAGCGGGAAGGCTTCGGAGGGTGAATTTTACGCGTCGGCGGGCGTTTTGCGGCTCGCAAAAGGCCGGTTGAACGATTCGGCGGGTCTTTCACACGGCGTGACGGACCTGTTACACGGCGTGACGGACCTTTCACACGACGTGACAGACCTGTTACACCGCGTGACGGACCTTTCACACGGCGTAACGGGCCTGTTACATGGTGTGACGAACCTGTTACACGGCGTGACGGACTTTTCACACGGCGTGGGACACCCTTTTTGTCACACGAGCATCGTATTAACACCCGACTCATAACAAATGTAGCGGGAATAACAGGAATTCAGACTATTTAGGAGGTAAATAAAATGCCAGACAAATCTTTTCCAACAAACGAGGCAGATACGAATCTGCTATTTCAAACAATGAAAACTCAGCTGCCGCTTGTCAACGGCCAGCTCGGGCTCGCAGCGGCCGATGTCAATTTCTTTGTCGTTCAAGCAGATAATTATCAGTACATTTTGAACGTCACGCAAGAGATCAGCGATCAGCGAGAGGCGTTTACGGCGTTTAAGAAGTCGCTGCTTGACGGCGATCCGAAAGATACGCCGCCGGATCCGCCTGTTTTTACAATCATCACGCTGCCGCAACCGGCGTTTAACGGCATGGAGGCCGAGGCCAAGGCGATCATCAAACGCATAAAAGCCTCAGCCGGATATAACACGACCATCGGCGAACAGCTCGGGCTGGTCGATACGGGCGAGGCGCCCCTTAATCCGAATGCTCTGACCGCCGAACTAAAATGCACGGCCAAGCCGGACGGCGTCGTCGAGATCGCATTCTCGAAACAGGGCCAGGACGCGATGCGCGGCGAATTTAAGCGAAAGAATGACACCGAATGGCAGCTTGCCGGAATCTGGCCGACATCGCCCGCGACCCATAACGTGCCCAGCGTACCGCCCGGCGACCCTGAATCACGCCAGTATCGAGGCGTCCTGATCAAAAAGAACGAGCCGATCGGTAACTATTCTCCGATCTACACCATTGTAACGACGCCGTAGTTCGTGGTACGGTGTAAGCGTTTTGGAACGCTGGCCTTCGCCCGAAGGCCTTGTTCCGAAATAGAGGGCTGCGGTGTGGGAGACGCAGCCCTCGCTTTTTTTGCACAAGCCCGAGCGCGAGCGAGGGCGATACATGCAGCCTGAGGGGATCGCCCTCGCTTATTCGTAGGCTTTTGTACAACCGAACAAAAAAAAGGCCGGACCCGAAGGCCCGACCCTTTGCCAATACGACCGAGGCCGATCAGCCTGGGCTTTTACGGAAGCATGCATACGGTGTTGTCACCGAGTACCGTATTGCTTGCTCGTGGAGTAGCGTCGCCGACCAAAACACCGTCGCCGACCAACACACCTTGTCCGAGGCTCGTGCCGTTGCTGAGCGTGACTCCGTTTAAGAATAGCGTTCCGTCCCCCACGAGCACACCATCGCCGACGAGTACACCGTCGGATACAAGTACGCCGTCCGAGACCAACACGCCGTCACCGACCAACACGCCGTCGCCTACGAGAACACCGTCGCCAACAAGAACGCCATTAGCATACATGCCCTGCCATTTGGTCATCAGGGCATCGCCGTATAGCAAGCCGTAATTGCCGACGATTCCTTTGCCCCAATACACAGTTTGATCGCCAATATCGTTGCTCGGAGAGGGCAGCGAGTCATTCAAAAGAGCAGATCCCCGTGTCATGCCTGCAAAACTTGGCTTCATTACCTCGACGATCTCCATCGCTCCTTCACCATTTATGATGCCGGCGCCTTGTTCTAAGGTATTTGCACCTTGGATTTGCTGTGCAGAGAACATTAGTATCGCCTTTACAAGACTCGGCGTAAGATTCGGATTAGCCTCAAGCAGCTGAGCCGCGATTCCCGCAACAAGCGGTGCCGCCATCGACGTACCACTCAAATACATCAACTGTGATGTGCCGGTGGTTGTCCCTGTTCTAAGCGTAGGGTGTTTCTGATACAAACTAGTCGTCTTCGACTGCGATGCGACAGAAGCCGCACCTATTAGCTTATTGCCGGGAGCAACAATGTCGGGCTTGATCAAATTGTCATATTTTTTGACACCATTGATCGTTTGGGAACCGCGTGTCGGGCCACGTGAGCTGAAGGTCGCAACTGTGTCATCATTTCGGCCATCGGTCCCGTATGTATTTACAGCGCCGACGGTGAGCACGCTGGGTTCTATGCCCGGCGAGTGAATGCCGCCGTAGATCTTGTTTCCACCGGTGTCTTTGCCATCATTTCCGGCAGCCGCAACAACCACAATACCTGCATTAAACGCACGCCGCGCCGCCAGACACAGTGGGTCGGTCTTGTAGCTACCCACGGCGATTGTGCCAAGGCTCATGTTGATGACGCGAATGTTGTATGTTGCCTTGTTCGCGATGCTCCAATCGATAGCAGCAATTACATTACTGGACACGCCCGTACCACTGTCATTGAGAGCACGCAAATTAATTAGTTTTGAGGCCCATGCAGAGCCGGTATACTTGCCGCTCAACTTGTTCTTGTTGCCATGGAGCATGGTAGCTACGTGGGTTCCGTGGCCAAAATTGTCAGCCGTCGTATTCTGTCCGGTGAAGTCCTTAGAATACACGACACCGGGATTTGCTGGGTACATGGTGACGCCGTCAGATGACAGATAGGCTGCATACGGCTCCATGAGTTTGTGGGTTGTGTCGATGCCGCTGTCAATAACTGCAACGCCGATACCAGCCCCGGCAAGATACCCCCTGTCTGAAATTTCATCGGCAGCATCGTCGGATCCTGACGTTTCAGCAGCATGGGAACCGAACGACTGAATCTCACGATCGGGCGAGATGTATGCGACCTCGTCCTTTGCGACTAGTTCGCGAACCTTTGAGAGAGGAAGCTCAGCACTTACCAGGCCGAGGTTGTCAAAGGTTTTCTTTACGCGGCCACCAATTCTGGCAACGTCGGTGACGAGGATGCCCTTTTTTTCTCTGTTCGACTGCACTTCACGGGCAAACATCTCGTCGCGTTCGCCGTCCGTGAGGCCGCCGAAGCTCTCGTTGAGCCGCGTTTCGCTCTTGAGCTGAATGATGACCTTCTCCATCGCGTCGGAACGCATGTGATGGAACACCTCGGTGGTCCTTTCTTCCAGATCGGGAGCGATCTTTGACTGAGGAGCATCTGCGGTATCCGCCGTGACCGGTTCTGTGTAGAACGGATCCCCTTCGTTACCATTCTCCTTCTGCTGAGCAAACGCCGAAATGGCAAAGCTCTGAAGGAAAAGGGCAACGAGCACTAAAACTGTGGCGGGAGCCTTGGATCTATAGTTGTTGTTGTACATTTAATCTAATCTCTCTTTGTTCGAAAATCTCTTGGCCCGATATAGCACGGCCGATGACTACGCAAGTGCATTAGCCGTGCCAGAGAGGTAAATGTTGCAACAAATGAGGGTTAGCCCATATACCCCTTATGTGGGATGAGGTAAAAAGGTCAAACTGACTGCCCGAACCGGTCATTTTGAACGGTAAGTCTAATTGCAACGCAGCATGCCCTAGATTCAACTACCAAGTGCAGCTTCTTTAGGCTCCTGTTCATGGAAATGCACCTCATTGGGGTTTTGTAGCCGGGAGATTTACGAGGGCGGTTGTTGTAGGGAGTACGCAGGATTCGTCGCCGGACTCCAGCCACCCGCATTTGTTCTTTGAGGCGGCTTGAGCCATCTTTCCGCGTTTCGCGGCACATAGCCACGCCCGTTCACGGCGTGGTCGAGTTCGCCCTAAGATCGCCGAGCCCGTTTTAACGGGCTTACCACAGCGCGGCTTTAGCCATCGGGAGCTAAAGCGCTCCGAGCAAGGACGTTAAAACGCCCTAACAATATTCGTTTCAACCTGACCACGCCGTGAACGACGTGGCTATTTGCCCTTCGGGTCAAATCAGAACTCATCAGGCGGCGGGAGCCGCCTTTCCGCGTTTCGCGGCACATAACCATCCCTACGTTTTATTTTCCAGACGTTTAACGCCGGAATGTTCGGCTAGCAGGCTCATTTGTTGGATGGCGATCTGGTTTAGCTTTTGGAGCCGAACCGATTGCGGTATGCCCTCGTTGATCAGCACGGCATTTAAGCTTTCGAGGTTGGACAGGCAGATTAGTTGGGTTACCGAAGCGTAATCCCGAATGTTCCCGGCTTTCCCCGGATTCTTATCGCGCCATTGCTTTGCAGTGATCCCGAAAAGGGCTACGTTCAGGACATCGGCCTCGGTCGCATAAACGAAATTCGTTTGCGATTTGGTAAGAGACGGCGGGGTGAGATTTACCTTTATAGCGTCAGTGTGAATGCGGTAGTTGATAGACGCAAGATTTCTCTTTATATCCCAACCGATCTGCTTCTGCTCTTCATCTTTTAGTCGTTGGAATTCGACCAACAGGTAAAGCTTGAATTCTGCGCTTACCCACGACGCGAATTCCAATGCGATGTCGCGGTGGGCAAATGTCCCGCCCCTGTTGCCGGACTTAGTTCTAATGCCCTTAGCATTTGTAGCATCGATCCATTTAGACGGCGATAGAACAAACGAATTGCTACCGGCCTCGAACATAAAGGAGTCGAATTCGACCCCTTTGAATTCGGGATTGTGAAGCTTTTCCCAAAGGCCAAGAAACTCGATGGTACCCCGATTACGCATCCAGTTCTTGACTACGTCTTTTGGTTCTTCCGCGTTTTTGTATCTTGCGATATCAGTGATCGAGATAAACTCCGCCTCCGCTTTTTCGAGCGAAACCGCAACCGAAATATTTTGAACTTCGATTATGCGAGTCTTCTTACTCATATGAGTTTAACTGTCCGGGTTATTCGGGGTATTAGGCTGCGAGACGCTCGACTTCGAGAGTTTGAATGGTGTGTTCAAGAACAGCCTCTACCTGTTCTTTCGTGACTCCGGGAAACCATGAGAGGAAATCATCAATCGAAGCACCTGCCTCGAGATTCTCGAACAACGCCGCGACCGGTACGCGTGTTCCACGAAAGATCCACGCACCGCTGACCTTGTTAGGATTCTGCTCGACCTCAGGGCATGTTGACCACTCCATCATACGAAGACAATACAACGCCTCGGCTATTCGGTGCAAGGGAATTCAGGTGGACACAGCTTTCCGCGTTTCGCAGCTCGTAGGTACGCCGTGAACGACTTGGCTATTGCCCTTCGGGATGGAATTGAGAGAGGCGGACGGCAGAGGCCGGGGCGGTTGCGGAGGTGGTGGTGAAGAATTGACGGTGGCGGTGGTGGGTGGAAACTGTGCCACGGGGACTTTTTGACATGCTCTGCGTCGGATAAGGGGTGGTTTTGTCGGTTTGATACGTCGTAGCTTTTCGTATCGTTTGGGACGATTTCGTCCCGGAAATGGTTT
>JBEBGA010000207.1:0-5725 GCA_040081695.1 Pyrinomonadaceae bacterium | reverse complement strand
ATCAAACGATAGCGGACGACGCCAAGCGTGAGTATATTTGAGCGGCCGTCTTCGAGCAGTTCGGATTCGCGAACCTCAGCGACGCATCCGACCGAACCAACGGCTGGAGCCTCGGTCAATGCATTGGACGGCTCAAAAAAACTGAGTCCAAAAAAACGATCTCCTACCTCGACATCGCTCAGCATCTTGCGATACCGCTCTTCAAAAATATGCAGCGGCACCAACTCCCCGGGGACCATGACAAGCGGCAGCGGAAAGATCGGCAGATGTTTTATATCGCTAAATTTTTCGAGTAATTCGGACATAAAATCGGTCATAAGCGTCTGCGTTAGCGGGCGGTCAGTTTCAAGGCAATGAAATCCGCTATCTTCTCCGCCGGTTCGTCGCCGAGAGCCATTCGCTTGGCTCCGATAACGGCTTCGGAAATGTCATCCAGCCGCGTCTTGAAACGATTATCGCGAAAGACCAGGTCGTCGATCACGCGGCGTTCGAGTTTTTCGCGGCCGGGGTCGTCAGGCTCGTCGAGCGTGTCTAAGTAATCGACCGGGACGGTATGATTTTTTATCCGCACGTGCAGGGCACCGGTCATCTCTTTCACCTCGTCGCGTATTTTTTGCATCTCGATCAGCGAATTTGGAAACCCTAGCTGTCCACGCAGAGCGATCTCGATGATCGGTTGCGGTTTGCCGTCTTCGGCGACGCGGGCCTCGCGTTTGACCTGATCTAACAGGTCGATGGTGATGTCTTTGGCGTCCGAATAACCGGTGACCTGAAACGCCAATTGCTGGAACGGGCGGTAGTGATAATCCTCGACGTGACGAGCGTTGACGACATTATTGTCATCAACCTCGACGACAAATGCCCCGCGGGTTTCGCGAAACTCGCTGATATTCGTGATCTCGATCGAGCCGGGGTTGAACGCCCAATTGTCGATCTCATAATGCTTATGCGTATGTCCTAGCCCAACGTATTCGACCGCCGACTTTAACTCTTTTAAAGCCGAGAGCGACAGCGCGGGGATCGGATGCATCTGGTGTCCCTCGACGTCGGTGTGTAGCATCAGGATGTGAAACGCATCTTCGCGGCGTGTCTCTTTGATCGCTTCGGTCAGCATCGGTATCGCCCAGTTGCCCGACGCTCCGTACCAGTCCGAGCCAAATATTCGTGCCCGTCCGATGTCGATGTAGCTGCCTTTCTTAGTCTCTTCATCCCAAGGTTCGCAGATCATTTTGCCGTCGACCGAGACAGGCTCAAGTAGTTTGACCAACCCCCAGCTCGACAGTGAACGCAGCCAGCTAAATTCGTTATCCGTATGTTTTTGGTCGTGATTCCCTTCGATGGTGACGACCGGGATTCCGGCTTCACGCATCATCGTCAGGCCCTCAACGGCATAATTCATCGTCTCAGGCGGGACCGAGCGTTTGTGAAAAAAATCGCCGCACATTATTACAAAATCGACCTGCTCGTCGATGCCGTAACGCTGGAGCACGTCGATCCACGCCTCAAAAAAGTCACGCGGGCTCTCCGGCAATTGATACCGCGTGCATCCGAGATGCACATCTGCGATGTGGAGAAACTTCATAGGTGAATTTTATCACTGGTGTGGTAAATTACCCGCATGAACAAAGTCGTCCTTATCACCGGTGCGTCGAGCGGCATCGGGCTGCACACCGCAAAGCTGTTTCAAGCAAAAAATTGGAAAGTCGCCGCGACCATGCGCGCACCCGAAAAGGCAGAGGAATTGCAGCGCATCGTCGATGTCGAATGTTTTCGTCTGGATGTGACTGATGTCGAATCCATCAAGTCAGCCATCGCCGCGACGCTTGAAAAATTTGGCCGCATCGACGCGGTGGTCAATAACGCAGGTTACGGTTTGCTTGGAGCTTTCGAGTCGGCCACACCAGAACAGATCGAACGTCAGTTTGCTACAAACGTCTATGGCGTGATGAATGTGTGCCGCGAGATCTTGCCGTATTTTCGCGAACAGAAACGCGGCCACATTGTAAACGTCACCTCGGTTGGCGGCCGCATGACGTTTCCTGCGTCGAGTTTGTACAATGCAACAAAATGGGCAGTCGAAGGCTTTTCGGAAGCTCTGCAGTTCGAAATCAAGCAGTTTAACATTCGCGTAAAGATCATCGAGCCTGGGCCGATCAAGACAGATTTTTACGACCGTTCGCCGGAGCTGACCCAGCGCGACGGCCTGACTGCATACGACGGTTTTGTTTCCCGAGTGATGGAAACTATGAACAAAGGCGGTGCAAACGCCCCCGACGGATCGGTCGTCGCTCACGTGATATACGATTCGGTTAATGACGATTCGTCAAAGTTGCGTTATTCAGTCAATACCCGCGGAATACTCCTCGCCCGGCGTCTGTTGCCCGATGCGCTGTTCCTGCCATTGATCAGAAAGGTGATTTTAAAATAGTTATTCTGCCGAAATAATGTGATGATAAAGACTGCGTGTGAGATATCCCTTATGCCGGATGGGCTGGTCGCGAGTAATCCAGAGTCAGAGCTAGACCAACGTTTTGACAGTCGCGAAAATATATGTGCGGTGACGCACATATCGTGATATTATCCACACTCAAGAAATCGCGTTTTAGTTTTCAGTTTGTAAATTCACTTCTTGAAACCTTCTCCGGGTATCGCTTAGATTTTTTTCCACGCTGTCCTATTTTCTGGAACTAAGTTTTTTTTAGACGAGATTTGTGCTAAAAATGGCCGGGCTTAAGGGGTTCGCCAGCACAATATCGGTATGAGAGTTGCTCTTCGGTTTCCAACTCTGAAATGTACGCACGGGCTTAGAACCAGAAGGAAGACTATGAAGATATTGCTCTACAACCCTGATAATGGGATCACGCGGAATTTTATGCCGCACCTTTGGATGTTTTTGCTACAGTCGCTGACGCCGCCTGAGCATGAGGTGATCTTGATCGACGGCAATGCTAAAGCAATGACCCGCCCTGAGTTGGTGCAGTTTTGCAAAGACAATGACATCGGCCTTATTGGTATCGGAGCGATGACCCGAATGGTCGCGCGAGCGTATCTCGTCGCCGACAGCTTACGCGAAGCCGGATTTAAGGTTGTCATGGGTGGCCCCCACGTGACGGAGTGTCCGGACGAAGCCCTTGGCCGCGACGGCGGTCCGCGACACGCTGACGCGATCGCACTAGGCGAAGCTGATGAAACGTGGCCGCTAATGGTCGCCGACGCCGCTCGCGGCGAGCTAAAAGACGTATATATGCCCGAGGTCGATCCTAAGGGCAACGACAAAAAACCAAATCTTCAACCATATCCGCATATCCCTTGGGAAACGCTCGATCTCGACCAATTTAGCCTCGTGCCGAAAATTTTTCAGCCGATGATGTCCAAATTTGGCGAGGGCTGGGGCAAGTTTTTTGTTGTGCCTATCGAAACCGGCCGCGGTTGTCCGTACGGCTGCGAGTTTTGCACTGTAACCGGATTTTTTGGTGATTCGATCCGTTTTCGTTCTAACGAAAGCGTGATCGAAGAACTGCTTCGCCTTAAAGCGAGAGCAAAAAAAGAAAAAGGCCAGATCGCAGTTTTCTTTATCGACGACAATCTCGCGATCAATAAAAAGCGGCTCAAATCGCTGCTTCGCGACATGATCGCCGCCGGTGCGATACTGCCTTGGGTCGCTCAGATCAGCGCTAATCTGCTGGCCGACGAAGAATTGGTCGATCTGATCGCCGATGCCGGAGCGCGTTGGATCTTTATCGGGATGGAATCGATCGATCCCGTAAATATGGCTGACGTCAACAAGACGTTTTCCAAACCCGCAAATTATCAAGCGGTGCTCGATGGCCTAGCCCGCCGCAATATTTATGCGATCACATCCTTTATCGTCGGCATGGACAATGACACGGTCGGTGTCGCCAACCGCACGGTTGACGAGATCGAGACTTGGGCCCCCGGATTGCCGGTATTCGGCCAGTTAACGCCGTTTCCTGCGACTCCATTGTATGACCGTCTGGAAAAAGCCGGACGGCTTGACCGTCCAAAACATTGGCTTGATTTTGCGCCTTTTGTAATGGCACACGACCCTCTAAAAATGTCGATCGAGGACGCTAAAAAAGAGACTTTTGACGCATGGTCGCGATCATACAGCCCCGAGCGCAACTTTGCGGCGATCAACTCCATCCGCCACGCTCCCATCGATACGCGTGTCAGCCATCTCGTCGCACGGCTCTTTTTCCGCGGCATCTATTTCCCGCAAATGGGCAAGCGGGCGTGGCTCAAACTCATATTTGATAACCGCAGGTCTATCTTTAGCCTCTCACGCGAAGGCATTACAACGTGGCGTCAGTTTCGCAGACGCAAACGTCTCGATGTCCCGGCCGTTCAGACAAACCTGTAACAAGCTGTAACCCAAGATAAAATTGTTTGGTATTTCTTTGCCTAGTGTGGTATAACTAATTCGAATTGCTACTATAAGCAATTCGAATTGTGGGCATCGCTATTGCCAGAACTGGCATCAGAGTTAAGTGCAGTATTCACTATGTAATATGGGCACAACGAAGAAAAGTCAAGCATTTTGACGACCGGTATGCTATATTAGCAAATGTGAGCTTTCCGATGCCCCGAAAGCTTTTCTAAGAGATCCACCAACATTCCGACCGATGATCAGATCAAAAACAATAGCAGCTAATTGGTTATTTGTCGCCGTCATGACGGTTGCGATGTCTGTTGTCAGCTTTGGACAAGGCTCGCCTCCGCTACTGCAGGACATCAAGGTCCAGAATAACAACTATCCCCCACAAGCAACCGCAACGCCGCTTGTACAAAAAACCGGCAGCTCAATGCCTGTGCCGTCCTCGAGCGGCATCAGGACGCTGTTTCCAGCTCTTGCCGAGGTTGAGATCCCGGGTTACTCAGGTGTGCTGGTCGAATCACTTAACGGCAATGTCGTCGTCGAGAGCAATCCGGGGATGTTGTTCAACCCCGCGTCAAACGTTAAGATCGCGACCTCATATGCCGTTCTAAAGACATTTGGCCCCGACTTTCGGTTTATGACGAGCGTATATACCGACGGTGCTATCGACCGCACGACGGGCACGCTCAACGGCAATCTCTATGTGTCGGGCAAAGATCCGATGTTTAACGCAGAGCACGGCGTCGCTTTGGCTCACGAGCTTAATAAGATGGGCATCCGTACAGTCACGGGCGATCTGATCGTGACCGATAATTTTGCGATGTACTATTCGGCCTCGCCGGTCGCCTCGGCAAATTCCCTAGCCGCGACGCTTGATGCGTCCAAACGCTCGGCTGCGGCAACCCGCAACTGGCTCAATTTTCTCGCGTACGCGGGACGTTCGGGCACGGTCGTAGGCAATCCGAGCGTGTCTTTCACAGGCGGGACTTACGTCCAAGCGATACCTAGCAGCTTGCAGCTCTTGTTCACCCACGAATCGGCCCAGCTCCGCGAGATCGTAAAAGTCACGATGTGCTATTCGAACAATTTTCTCTCCGAACGCCTCGGCGATATGCTTGGCGGAGCGTTTGCCGTGTCGAGAATTGTTCAATTAAATGCGGGAATACAGCCAAACGAATTTTCGCTCCAGACATCCAGCGGCCTTGGTTATAATCGCGTCACGCCAAACGCGATGATGCGTCTGCTGCACGTTCTACGCGACGACCTAGCACGATATAAGATGACTTTTGCCGACATTATGCCCGTCGCAGGAATTGATAAAGGCACGCT
>JBEBGA010000575.1:0-1395 GCA_040081695.1 Pyrinomonadaceae bacterium | reverse complement strand
TACATATCGTTCGTCTTAAAAGAACTTTCATGTGTTTTGGTTGCAGGAGAAGCAGAAACGAACCCGAACGGGCCGCTATCTAATTATAAATAACCGCCGGGCGAATTGAAAGCACTTTATTCCGGAAAAAATCTTACGGACACCTCATACAAGGTGCCCGTAAAGGTGGGAGATAAGGAGGATCAAACGCCATTGACTGGCCAGTTCATATATAAGTGTAAAAATCTGACGTTTTCTTACAGAAAAAAGTGAAAAAAAGTGAAGAAAAGCGAAAAAAGTAAAAAGAATGCCCAAATCGCGTGTTTGTTCAACAGAAAACGAGTGAAATTCGGCACGTGGAACTAGCAGATTCTTCACATCGTAGAATATTCTGAGGAAACCAATATGTTCTGTCCAAAATGCGGTTCTAAGAATTCGATCGAGCAGAAATTCTGCCGGACGTGCGGACTCGGGCTCGAGGGCTCGGCACTTTCGCTGCGCGAACAGCTTCCCGAACTTGCAAATACAGAGCTTGAGAGGCAAGAGCGGAATCTCGAACGTTTTGGCAGCGTGGCGTTTCTCGGCTTTGGCGTCGTCGTCATCGGCGGAGCGTTGTTTTTGCTTTACCAACTGATCTCAAAAATGATCCTTAACTCGGCAAATCCGGCGGGCGGAATATATCTGATGGCGTTCCTCGTATTCGCATCCCTCGCTTTGGCGTACGTTATCCGCCGCGAGTATTTAAACGAAAAGCGAAAGAAGTTAAGCCAGGCCAATACACATTCCGCCCAGGATGAACCGCAACCAAATATCATCAATACCCCAATCTTCGAACCCGCAGCCGCCACCACCGGCAAACTTCTCGAAGAATCAACATTCGAGCCCGTTCCGAGTGTGGTAGAAGGAACGACAGAGTTGTTAAAGGTGAGAAGCAGAAATGAGAATTGAGCAACTAAATGGAAAGGCTTTCGGGCTTGCCCGCCTATTTGCGGAGAAGCTATGCTTCTCCGTGCGTTGCTGAATATGACTTCGCGGCTATGCCGCCGCTTTCGCCGGATCACGAGAACGGCGGCGTAGCCGCGAAGAGTCTATGTGAAGCTATCGGAGAAGCACAGCTTCTCCGCAAATAGAGCGGCAAAGCCGCAAAACCTTTGGATGGCAACGCACTAGCTCAAAAGCGAAGTAACAACAGCGGCGGCGAGCGTGCCGAGCAGTATTGTAAGAACGTACGCGAGGATCGGGATGAAGGCTTTTAGGCCGCGGGTTTTGAAGAGGTGGTAGGGAAGTATCAGCGGCCAGGCCATGAAAAGGAACATTCCGAGGTCGAGCACCCAGGCAATTCCATAATTGCGACTATCTTCCCGCAGCCACAACCAGAATAGCCAGATCAACCCAAAAGGCGACACGACCGCAACC
>JBEBGA010000574.1:0-1398 GCA_040081695.1 Pyrinomonadaceae bacterium | reverse complement strand
GATATGCCCGATCAGATTCTCTATATTGTCGCCAAATACAAATAGGAATAGCATATTGCCAAAAATATGCATTATCCCGCCGTGCATGAACATCGAGCTGAGGAAATTGAAATACACCGGTAGCGGTGTTGCGTAATGATCTACGCGGGCTAATTCGCCTCCGACCTGTATTACCTGCGGCCCGACGATATCGACGCCGGTCATTATCTCTTTGGGGACGAGCGCAAAGGCGTAGTCAAACGGCTCGTTTGACCCGAGCCGCTGCAGCAGCAAAAACACGAGGATATTGACGCCGATGATCGCGTAATTGACCACCGGCGTGATATGCCGGTCCGAGTTGTCGTCGCCAATAGGGAACATAACTAGTCCACCTTAGCTGTTTTTAACAACTCGTACCCCTCACTGCGGGCGACAAATGTCGCCGCCGTCAGATCGCCAACGACATTGAGTGTCGTGCGGCACATATCAAGAATGCGGTCGACCCCGAGTATGATCGCGATCAGAGCCGGATCGATGCCGATCATCGCGAGGATGCCGATGATAAATGGTATCGAACCAGACGGGACACCCGCCGTGCCGATGCCGCCAAGAATCGCCATATAAACGACCATCAATTGGACGCTTAACGTCAGATCAACACCAGCAAGCTGAGCGAGGAACAGTACCGTTACGCCCTCATAAAGCGCAGTGCCGTTTTGATTTGCGGTCGCTCCGACGGTTAGAACAAAGCTGTTGATCTCTTTTGGCACACCGAGGTTTTCCTCAGAGATTCGCAGGGCCGTCGGCAGCGTCGCGTTTGATGACGAGGTCGAAAATGCGGTGATAATAACTGTCCAGACGCGGCGGAAAAAATCGATCGGATTTATCTTTGACAATAGCCAGACCGATAGCGAATAGACGCCAAAGAAATGCAAGCCCAAACCGAGCAGCACCGTCGCGACAAACCAGCCGAGCGATTTGAGCAGATCGATGCCAAAAATGGCGATATTGCTAAATATGAGGCATGCCACCGCGTACGGGGCAAATTTCATTATGATGTCGATGATCTTTGATGTGATCGCAAAGAGCGATTCCATCACGCTGACAAATGGTGCCGAAACCGGTGCCGGCATCAACGTGATCGCAATACCGATTATCATGGCAAAGAACATGATGTGCAGCATGTTAGGATTTTCGCCAGCTATCGAATTAAATACGCTCTTTGGCACGATGGTCTTTACCGCCTGCATCAACGGAGAATCGGCTTTGGCAGACTCAGCGGCTTTCTTTTGCGCGTCGGTTCGTGACGCGGCATCGGTGCTGTACTTTTCTTTCAACTGCGTTCCGATCTCAGGGCTGATCTTTTCGCCGGGACGTATCGTATTAGCGAGTCCCAGCCCGATGACGACCGAGATTGCC
>JBEBGA010000206.1:0-5738 GCA_040081695.1 Pyrinomonadaceae bacterium | reverse complement strand
TACTTACGCTTCTCTACAGAACGAGACGGAACTTGACCTGCCGCATTACCAAAAATTTGGAAACGTAAATACTGTCACGCAGCAACACGCCCGCGCATCAGAGGCAAATATCCAAATGATGCAGGGGTTTGGCATTCGCCCGACCGTGCTTGTTAGAAACATTTTTGACACAACCGCCAGCTTGCTCGATTTCTATTCGACGGGTTTTGCGTTTAGCACATTTTTTGAAAAAGATGAGTTTAACGCCTTTTCCGACGCCGAAAAGGTCGACATTCTCATCAAATATGCCCTCCCTTGGTATTTTCAATTCGTTGCCTCGTGGCAGCGTGCTGAGCGAGAGGGGCGGCTTGAAATGCAGTGGGTGACCTATGAGCAGATGTTGGTTGACAAGGTTCGATATATTGACGACCTGCTCTCATTTTACGGCGTAAAGGCACCGGACGCACTGATAGAGCAAAAGATCGACGAGAACGAGACAAAAAAGGACGTAAATCGTTTTAATAAGGGTGTTTCGGGACGCGGAAAGACCGTTTTGTCGGATATGCACCGCGAAAAGATAAAAGATCTGGCAAAGCCTTTCCCCTCCGCCGATTTTAGTATGCTCGGAATATGATCTAAACGTGAGTTTCCCTCTCCGCGCGACATCTCCGCCCGCAGAGATCAAAATTGCTCTTGCTTTGCTCCGGATAATGGCTTACAATTACCGACAGCAAATCTTTGTTAATTTTTAGTCGTTTATCGACCATGAATAGTTTTCGGACAAATGGCTGACCCCGCACCCGTTGATCGGGTCGTTGATCTAGCCGCCGTTTCGTTTACTTTGTGTCATTAAAATAGTTGAGGAGAAAAAAGATGAAAGGTTCTGGTCTGAGTCGTAACTTACGTAGATATCAACTGGTCTTAGCGTGTCTTGTAATAGCCGTGTGCTTTGTTCTCGGCAATGATATGTACCGTGCAAAAGCAATTGTTCTAAAGAACAAAGACCTTTTTGCGGGAAATAAAAAAGTCGTAAATTACATGGACGAGATCAAGGCCAAGACCTTTAATAAACTCGTCTATACCGACATGTCACGTCGTTATATGATCAACCCGAGACGTTCACAACAAAGATCGCTATTGAGGATGTTTGCGGGTGGCGATACTTGTGGAACTGCGGCGACTCCGATCACGGCCTTGCCCTACACGGACGGTGCCGGAACGACGGTCGGGCAGACTGACAACTATGATCTCCCAGCGGACACCGCGGCCCCCACTCTTACAGGCTGCCCAACTTGCACGGCGACTGGGGCTGGCCCTGCCGGGTCATTACCCCGAGGAGCGGTTTATACGGGTACAGGCATGGGTCCGGATACTGCGTACAGGATCAGTTTTGGAGTTGCGAACGGCAACATCCAGGTAACGATGGACCCAACGGCCGCAGACATGGCTGTTATGGTATATGGTAATGTTTGCAGCAGCAATCTCGCGGATGGCATTGTTATCGATGATACTGGTGTCGGCGGCGGCGCAGAATCAGTAACGATCACAACTATGCCGGCGGGCACCTATCATATTGTTGTTGATGGATACTCATCAGGGGCAACACCTCCAGGGCCAAGCGACACATATACATTAAACGTCATCTGCGTAACAGGCCAGACATGCATCCAGCCAAACACATTGACCGCCGCAGGCGTTGGCGTCACAGGCCGCGTATTGACTTCGACCGGTGGACGCGGGCTCGTTGGGGCTATCGTTAGATTGACAGACCAAGCCGGTGTATCGAGGACATATACGACCGGTAAGGGCGGATCATACACGTTTGATGACCTTGAGCCGGGACAAACATATGTTGTTACTGTCTCATCGCGACGGTTTAGCTTTGCTCCGCAGGTCATTCAGATGAACGACAATATTGCGGAACTCAATTTCGTACCTGAATAGTCTTCACAACACTCAGGTCGAATAATCAAAAGAGCGGTCAGATGGCCGCTCTTTTTTTGTTCGTATGCCAGGTTATTATTCTTATTGAAAATAATTCGTCATTTTGCAAAATAAATACTGTATTTACACTAGAAAAATGCTAATAAATAAGTGTATGCTAAGTGGTTAGACATTTTGGGCGACGGTGCTCACGTTTTTACTCCTCATCGGACCATTCCGAGTGCGGAAACCATCCCGTTCGACACGATCTCTAAACCCGAATCTAGGACAGGCAAGTTTATTTGAAATGGCATTAAAGTCTTTATTTAGTTTATTTTCCAGCGATCTTGCGATCGATCTTGGCACCGCAAATACGCTCGTTTATGCCAAGGGACGCGGCATTGTGGTCTCTGAGCCATCTATCGTCGCGATCAACAAGGTCACAAACCAGGTCGAGGCCGTCGGCCGCGATGCAAAAGAGATGCTTGGCCGCACGCCCGGCAACATCGTCGCCATCCGCCCGATGAAGGACGGCGTGATCGCCAATTTTGAGGTGACGGAAAAGATGCTCCAGCATTTTATCCGCAAGGCTCACAACGGCAAATCGTGGGTACGCCCGCGAGTCGTCATCGGCATCCCGTCGGAGATCACACAGGTCGAGCGTCGTGCAGTCGAGGATAGCGCCTATCGTGCTAAGGCCAGCGAAGTTTATCTTGTAGAGGAAGCGATGGCCGCCGCTATCGGTGCAGGATTGCCCATCACCGAGCCGCACGGCAACATGGTCGTCGATATCGGCGGTGGTACGACCGACATTGCGGTCATCTCGCTGTCCGGTATTGTTTATTCGCGTGCCGTGCGTGTCGCCGGAAACGAGATGGACGAATCGATCACGCAGTACATCAAACGAAAATACAACCTGCTCATCGGCGAACGCACCGCCGAGGCGATCAAGATCGCACTGGGCAGCGCATTTCCGCTCGAAGAGCCGCTCTCAATGGACGTCCGCGGACGCAACCTGATCGAGGGCATCCCCAAGACAATCACGATGACCGACGAAGAGATCCGCGAAGCGCTCTCAGATTCGATCTCGACCATCATAAACGCCATCCGCGTCGCACTCGAACGCACGCCGCCCGAGCTATCGGCCGACATCGTCGAACGCGGCATCGTCCTCACAGGCGGTGGCGCTCTGCTCAAAAATCTGGACAAACGCCTTATGATCGAAACCGGTCTGCCGGTCGTCATCGCCGACGATCCGCTCTCATCGGTCGTGCTCGGCACCGGCAAGATGCTCTCAGATTTTGAGCTGCTAAAACGCGTCAAGTGGGATAATTCATTAATGACAGGAAGTTAGGCAATTACGAATGTCGAATTACGAATTACGAATGAAAGAGCTTTCGATCAAATGTAAATTCGTAATTGATAACTCGTAATTCGTAATTGAGAGATGGTTGAGCGTAGTCAAAAAGATGTTTGGCGGCTGGCACCCTGGCTGATGATCGCGCTCCTTATCGTCAATTTTGTCCTGATGGCGTTCGACGCCAAAGAGATAAACTCGGGTCAGCGTGTCGTACGCTCTTGGACTCAGACGATCGCCGATTTTGTTCAGTCGCCTGTCACCACAGTGACCTCTGCAGTCGCTAATTATTTCTCCTCGATCTCAAACCTGCGTTCGGCCCAGACTGACAACGATGTTCTGAAACAGCGTGTTCAGGAGCTTGAGGTAGAGCTAAAGCAAAAAGAAGAGCTTGCCGCTGAGAATACGCGTTTAAAGGCATTTCTCCAGCTAAAAGAAACTAGCAAGTACAAAGTCCTGACAGCACGCATCATCGGACGCGACCCGTCGGTCTGGTTCGACTCATCGATCGTCAATCGCGGCAGCCTCGACGGCGTCCAACTAAATATGCCGGTCGTGACCGACGGCGGGCTTGTCGGACGCGTCACGGCCGTCGGCCCTCTGACCTGTCAGGTTGACCTTGTCACCCGAAACAAATCCGGCCTAGGTGCCGTGATAGGCCAGGTTGGCGAATCTAATGCACTCGGCGTCGTAAGCGGCACGAGCAAGGGGGATCTGCTCGAAATGCGTTATGTCGCGGGCACAGTTGCCGTCCAGGTCGGACAAGCAGTATTTACGACAGGCCAAGACGGCATCTATCCGGCGGGGCTCAAGGTAGGCGAGATCGTCAGCGTCGTGAGCGGTTCGGCCACCACACCGCACCAGATACTTATCCAACCGGCGGCAAAGCTCAACTCGATGCAGGAGGTCGGCATCTTGCTTTACGAATCCGCGCAGCGAGAACAGTTTGAGCAAAAATTACCAAACGCGACCAAGGACGTGAAGAAATAGGATACCGGTTAAATATAGATGGAAGGCGTTAAACTAACAATCAGCTTGATAATCGCGATCCTCCTGCAATGGACATTGCGTAACGTCTGGGAACCATTCGCGTATATCGATTTCCCGCTGATAATCGTCGTGTATGCCGCGCTCCAACGTAATTCGATCAGGGCGCTGATATTTGGCTCGATCGCGGGCATCTCGGTCGATGCTCTCAGCGGCGGTTTGCTTGGAGCTAACGGCTTTTCGAAAACGGTCGTAGCCTACATTGTTTGCGAGATCACACGCCGTGTCTATATGGACAACCTGATCCTGCGAATCCCCGTCATAGCTGGTGCATGTTTGCTTGACGATATGATCTATTACGGCCTGCACAGGCTGTTTGGACAGCCGCCGGGAAATGACCTTCTCGTGACGGTTGCGTATTCGCTGATCGGCACAACCATCGCCGGAACGCTCGTGTATCTGCTGCTGCAAACGTTGTCAGGTGACCGAACGAGGCGAAAGAAACGGGATGTCTTTGCCCCTCGACGACAAACGCGAAGGCGAAACCCCATCAGATTAGGCAAATAAACATGGACGGTTAACAAACATGAAAATAGGCGATCACGTTCAAAAACTCGGTTTAAGGGTCGGCACGATCCAAGTGCTCGCCTTTGTTTTGCTTACGCTGTTAGGCGTCAGGCTCTATTATTTGCAGGTCGTGAAGGGCGAATACTACAACGAACGCGCCGAAAATCAGCGTGTCCGCTTTATCCCGATCCCGGCACCGCGCGGAGCGATCTTTGACCGCAACGGCAAATTGCTCGTCGATTCCCGGCCGACCTACAACGTGGTTCTCTCAAACGAACCGCTAAAATCGGTCAACATCAACGAACGTGTCGAAGACTATTCACGCGGGCTAAAAATGGACCGTCAGTTCGTCGTCGAGCGTCTCAGCCTGATCAAAAAGCAAAACGAATTTGAGACCATGGTGCTCAAAGAAAATGTCGGCATCGAGGACATTACCTGGGTCGAGGCACACTCGCTGGAGTTTCCCGAATTGCGCGTCGAGCTACAGCCGCAACGTTTCTACCCGCTTGGCACCACGCTCGCACACGTACTCGGCTACGTGGGCGAGATCAGCCCAAATCAGCTCAAGGAACCCGAATTTGCGGACAAGGGATTCCGGCCCGGCGACATAATCGGCAAAGGCGGGCTCGAACAGCATTATGACGAATATCTGCGGGGCCGTCCGGGCTATCGCAAGGTGCTCGTCGATAGCAAAGGCCGCGTCCAGAGCGAGCTTGAGATCGTAAAACCACAGGCCGGACAGGACCTCGTCTCGACCATCGATCTTGATGTTCAGAACCGTGCGGAAAAGCAGCTGGCAGAATCTGCCACAAAACGCGGAACGATCATCGCGATGGATCCCAATAATGGCGAGATGCTGGCGATGGCGTCCGCACCATCGTTTGACCCAAATATCTTTGTTAAGGGCAGCTCAACCCCCGAGGGC
>JBEBGA010000573.1:0-1400 GCA_040081695.1 Pyrinomonadaceae bacterium | reverse complement strand
CGTCATAGATCGGAGCATTATCAAGACCTTGAAGGTCCACAGCGCGGTTTCCGGTTGTGCAGGTAAGATTCTCGACGACATAATTCCTCATTACAGGAATGTGGTCGCCCTTGGCACCTTCCTCGTAATTAAAATCGATCTCTACCACCGCCCGCGACACCTGGCCAACCGTAATGTTCTTGAAGTAAAAATTCTCAAGCTTGCCGCCGCGGGATGCGTTGTTTTTTACGCGCAAAGCGGTCCACAGATCAGCGCTGTCAAGAGTGCAGTCATGGGCAAAGAGATTCCGCACTCCACCAGAGATCTCGCTGCCGACCGTGATGCCGCCATGGCCGTCGCGCATGGTGCAATTGCGGACAATTATGTTTTCGGTAGGTGTATTTAACCGCCGTCCGTCGTTATTACGGCCCGATTTTATCGCGATGCAGTCGTCTCCGGTGTCAAAAAAGCAACCGTCGATAAGCACGTCTTTGCATGATTCCGGATCGCAGCCATCGTTATTCGGTCCGTGCGTCGCGATATGTAGGTTTCGCACCGTCACGTTTTCGCAGAGGACAGGGTGCACTTCCCACATAGGCGAGTCGATGATCTTAACTCCCTCGATCAAAACATTTTTGCACTTGTACGGCTGAATGAATTGCGGCCGCAGATAATGGCCTTCGCCGAATATCCGCTCGGCGACCGGCACATTCTTGTCCATGAATTCGTAAAGACGCGCCCTGGCCGCACGCTGGCTGATGACATCCGGGTTGCCGCCGTAACGCGGGTTTCCATGCCACTTCCAAAAAAACGATTTACCTTGTCCGTCGAGCGTTCCCTCGCCCGTGATAGCAATATTCGTCTGCTCATAAGCATATATGAGCGGCGAAAGATGCATCAGCTCCATACCTTCCCAGCGTGTATGGACTATCGGCAGATAAGCCTTAGCATCTGTGGCAAACTTCAGAGTCGCACCTTTTGAAACGTGCAGGTTCACATTCGACTTTAGCCTGATCGCACCGGTCAGGAATTCACCTGCCGGAACAACAACGCGGCCGCCGCCTGCTTTGTTTGCCGCATCGATAGCCTTGTTGATAGCATTTCGACAATCGACCTGGCCGCCCGCCTTCGCACCATATTTGAGAATGCTGAAATCCCTCTTAGGAAACTTCGGTGCTTTTATGCGAGCAAGGATCTTTGGATACTCGGTTGTCCATGGATCGGCCTGACCGAACGCAATCTCGGGGAAAACGACTATTCCGGCCGCCCCGAGAGAAAGATACTTTATGAACTCGCGTCTGTCGTGCATAAATTTATTTGACCCAAAGTCGCAGAGTCCTTCGCCAAAGGCGCAATCCTCTTCGACGCGAGTGACAAATACATGGTGCATACAAGTCGGCGTGATAAAGCTGGCGTCGCCG
>JBEBGA010000572.1:0-1412 GCA_040081695.1 Pyrinomonadaceae bacterium | reverse complement strand
TAATAAATGTTCGGACGATTAAAGCTGGAAAGAAAAAGCTCGGCATCGGGAATGTTGAGCCGTTCGAAAATGTCTTTGCGAACGAGTTTGTCGGCCGTAGCGGTCAGAGCGATCAATGGAACCGAAAGAAACTCTTTCTTGAGCGTCGCAAGCCTCAAATACTCAGGACGGAAATCATGCCCCCAACTAGAAATACAATGTGCCTCGTCGATCGCAAAAAGAGAGATGTTTATCCCGTGCAAAAAATCCAAAAAATTATCGCCGCTCTGCAAAAGGCGCTCGGGTGCGACGTAGAGCAGCTTGATCTGTCCCCCACGTACCGCCTGAAAAACCTCGACCTGTTCGCGATTCGTTTGTGTGGAATTTAGAAAAGCGGCGTCGACGCCATTTGCCCGCAGAGCATCGACCTGATCTTTCATCAAAGCGATCAATGGCGAAATAACGACCGTCAAACCATCGAGCATCAACGCCGGTATCTGATAGCAAAGCGACTTTCCGCCGCCCGTCGGCATCAGCACGACACAGTCTTTTTTCCCAAGCACCGCCTCGATCGCCGGTTCCTGATTCATCCGAAACTCGTCATAACCGAAACGATGTTTGAGGATCTCTCTTGCTTGGGTGATACTCATCAATATTTGCGAACGCGGATTGCGCTGATAGGGCGGATAAAAACGGATAAGAATTATTTAATCCGCTCTTATCCGCCCGATCCGTTAGATCCGCGTTCAAATTCCTGTTTTGGAAAATTCTATATCGATTTTATTTAGATATCAACAGCATCGATCTGCGCTTTTTGCAGTTTGCCGCTGTAATCTACATAGAGCGATTTCCACTCGGTAAAGATGTCGAGCACCTGTGTGCCGGCTTCGCGGTGGCCGTTGCCGGTTCCCTTTGTGCCGCCGAACGGCAGATGCACCTCGGCACCGATCGTCGCGGAATTTACATAGCAAATACCGGTATAAAGCTCTTGCATGGCGTAAAAAGCCTGGTTGACATCCTGTGTGTAGATCGCCGACGACAGGCCGTAAGCGACGTCGTTGACGATGTTGATAGCCTCGTCGAGCGTTGAGAACGGGATGACGCAGGTCACCGGGCCAAAGATCTCTTCGCGGGCGATACGCATTTTCGGGCTGACGTTGGTAAACACAGTCGGCTCAATAAAATAGCCGTTCTTGTAAGCCCCCTTCGTCAGACGGTTGCCGCCGCACGCCAAGGTCGCTTTGTCATGATTTTTGCCGATCTCGATATACCCGAGTATCTTGTCCATCGCCCGTTCGTTGATGACCGGGCCGACCTCGGTCTTTTTGTCGAGGCCGCTACCGACGCGAAGTTGTTTGACCTTTTCAACCAATTTTTCACAAAACTTTTTATAGACCTTTTTATGAACGATCAGCCGCGACGAAGCCGTGCAG
>JBEBGA010000571.1:0-1417 GCA_040081695.1 Pyrinomonadaceae bacterium | reverse complement strand
TTTCGTCGCAGGTGTTTTACCGGCATACCGAGCCAGCCGTCTAAACCCAATCGACTCGCTGAGGTATGAATAAGTCAGAACCCCCTGCGTAAGCGGGGGGCCAGCTTTCAATCGATTTTAAACTAAAACCGTAGTATCGTATCTCTGCGTCAATACCGCCCGCTCGAATGAGCGATATTTTTTCGCGGAGGCAAATCTATGAAGCGATACATTCTTTCCATAACTCTCTTTCTATTGGCAACGGTTTCTCTACAAGCTCAGGCCGCTCCGGACGCAGCGGAATTGACGCGGCTGTTAAATGAGTTTCTCGGCGGTGTTAGTAATCCGGCCGTCCACGATCGCTTTTGGGCAGACGATCTGATCTACACACGATCCGCGGGCGTTCGCACAAATAAAGAAGAGATCATGAAAGGCCTGCGTTCGGCCCCGGCGGCAAAACCCGGCGACTCTGTGACGGTCTATACCGCCGAGGACATCCGCATCCAGCAATACGGAGATGCGGCGGTCGTTGCATTTAAGCTTGTCGGCAACACGACCAAAACCGACGGCACAAAATCCGTCACAAACAATCTCAACACCGGCACATTTATCAAACGCAAAGGCAAATGGCAGGTCGTAGCATGGCAATCGACCATCGTCCCCGAGCCAAAGCCCGCCGGACAAACATCTTCGACCGAAACAAAGCCGGCTCCACTTGTTTCAACTCCTTCTACACCATCAACTGCCGGATCGCGCGTCTATCTTAAAGGCAGCCGCGGAGGATGCTATTACCTCAATGCGAGCGGCAATAAAACCTACGTCAGCAAAGATCTTTGTAAATAATTCGATCTCGTAAAAATTTATTGCAAGTTTTTCCCTGTCGCACGTTCATACGAGCGCAGCGTTGGTATTGGGCGGTATTTGGCGAGCCGAAAGACAAGTCATTTACGGAAAGACGCCCCTTATCATTCCGGCTGTGGATGTCTGACTTAGCGGGCGGCAATTCGTCCGCGTCTTAAAAACTTAGGAGAAATACAATGAGAAGATCGATAATTTTATCGACAGTTTTGGCGGCCAGCGTCGCCGTTTTGGGTGCTTGCACCGAAACCAAGGTCACGGAAAACAAACCGGTCGCTACCCCGGCACCGGTCTCGACGGCCAGCCCTTTGGCGTCGCCCGCCGCTTCACCGGCGGCGTCACCCGTTGGTTCACCGGCAAAGCCCGGCGCATCGCCCGAGGTCAAGAAAGACGGTGGTAAAAACGTCAACAAAGACGTAAAACCGGCCGAGACGCCTAAGAAATAGGCGTTCGTGTTCGTCCTAATTAAGAAGCGGGCTCTCGGGCCCGCTTTTTTGGTCCACCTTGGTCCACCTGGTCCGGACCGGACCAAAACACCAGAAAATTTTCATGAACTTTTCACTTCGGGCGCTCGTTTGCC
>JBEBGA010000570.1:0-1418 GCA_040081695.1 Pyrinomonadaceae bacterium | reverse complement strand
GTTCCATTGTTACCTCGCACCAAATATCGCACTACCAACCCTTACAATTGTCGAACCTTCTTCGATCGCAACTTCAAAATCGTGGCTCATTCCCATCGAAAGCTCCCCGCGGGGGATGATCTCATCTCGCAAAGCCCGCAGTCGTTTGAAATAAGGCCGTGTTGCTTCTGGGTCATCAAAAAATGGCGGCAATAGCATCAAACCATTAAATCTAAGGCATTTGCACGTTTTCAAATACGAGATAAGATCAGGCAGCTCGTTTTCGGGAATGCCCGATTTTGTCTCTTCACCCGCCAGATCGATCTGAACCAGGACTGAAAGCTCGTCGCGTCCCTCGTCAATACAAATACGTTCAAGTCGCATGGCCATTTCGACCGAATCGACCGAGTGGATCACATCAAAAAGCTGAACGGCCCTTCGCGCCTTGTTAGATTGGAGATGCCCGATCAGATGCCACTCAGCCGCATCGCGGCCGATCTCGACGATCTTACTTTCTGCCTCCTGCACCTTGTTCTCGCCAAAAACTGAGAAGCCCGCATCCATTGCCTCACGCAGCACATTTGCCGGGTGCGTCTTGCTGACAGCGACGAGCTTTATCTCATTTGGATCACGGCCCACACGCTTAGCCGCCTCAGCAATACGTCGGTGGACGTCTTTTAGATTGTCGGCGATATCACTTTGCACCCATTCAATATAACAAAGAGCCCGATGAGTAACCACGTCTTGAATTTCGCCCGCCGAATTAGTATCCTCAATGTTCGCTCGCGGACGTGGCGGAACTGGTAGACGCGCGGGTCTCAGAAGCCCGTGGCCGCAAGGCCGTGATGGTTCGATTCCATTCGTCCGCACCATCTTGTCAGAACCCCCTGTGTAAGCGGGGGGCCAGTTAGTCGGGAGTGATTCCGCTATGCCTAAGGAATTCACCGAAGCAATCAAAACCCATCAGGCCACTTTCAGCCTCGGCCTAGCCGACGAACAAATTGCCCGTCTCGCTGATTACTACGAACTGATCCTCGAACACAATGAATTTCTCCACCTCGTTGCGCCAATGACGGCAAAGGAATTTGCGATCCGCCATATTCTCGAATCTCTTACTCTGCTCGAACATCTCCCGATGACGACAAAGATCGCCGATGTTGGCACCGGTGCCGGTCTGCCCTCGATCCCATGCCTGCTCGTTCGCGACGGTCTCACAGCCGTTTTGATCGAATCTAAAGAGAAAAAGACCAAGTTTCTCGAAACGGCGATCGAGAGCCTTGGCCTGAAAGATAAGGTTCAAATTGTTAATAGCCAGTTTGAAGAAGCCGATCCTACGGGCTGTGAATACGTCACCTGCCGAGCGCTCGATAAATTCACAGAAAAACTCCCGCAGCTAATAAGATGGTCCGGTAATTGCAACCTTGTGCTTTTCGGGGGCA
>JBEBGA010000205.1:0-5824 GCA_040081695.1 Pyrinomonadaceae bacterium | reverse complement strand
AAGGAGCCATCGGCGAGGTCGTCGGCGGTGGATTTTCGTATCCATACTTTCCCGGATTTAGACGATACATTCCGGCGATGGCATTCCCGGCGTTCTTTGGTTTGATCGGTGTTGTTTGGCACATGATCGGCGGACAGCGACCGGTCAAAGCCGACCCGAGATCGGGCGTGACACCTACTCCGTTTCTGCTGATCGGGTTGGCGGCATTGTGTTTTGGTTACACGGTCTTCTCTTACTTTTATGTTTGGACGACTGCAGCGGCTTGGCTAGGGTGTTTGGGCATTTGCTGGCTCGTTGTGCGGCCCGAAGGTTTTGGCAAGGATATTAGGGCTCTGATCTTCTTAGGTGTCGGATGTGTGTTGAGCCTTGCACCGTATGCGTGGCTGCTGTCTAAGCGTTCGCATACGATGGACGATGTGCAGATGCTTGTGCGGACACATGCGCCTGATCTGACACGCGTGCCGGAGCTAATCAGCTTCGTCGTGCTGATCGTTATCGCGATGGGTATCGTGATGAAGATGTTTGCCCTGCGTGATCGAGCGACGCTCTTTGCGGTCTCGCTTGCTCTCACGCCGATCGTCGTTTTTAACCAGCAGGTCATTACCGGCCAGTCGCTGCAGCCGATACATTATCAGGTTTTTATTGGCAATTATGTTGCGGGGCTTGCGGTCGTTTTTACGCTCGGATTAATTTGGCGAACCGCCGAGGGGAGGGAAAAGCTGCCCGCTCGTATTGCTCTTGCGGCGGTGGTTTTGGTCGCGGCAGGTTGGGGTTTTGTTGAGTGCCACTACACGGTGCGTGTGCTCGATGATGTCAACGTAATGCGTGACGAGGCTTTGCCGGTCGCGCGTCGGCTGGCTGAGCTTGCTAGAAACGATGCGGACAAACATCATCAGAACGTCCTGCACCTTGGCATCGCTGAGGCCGACGATCTGCCGACCGTTGCTCCGCAAGCGGTATTATGGGCGCGGCATCAGCATGTTTTTGCCGGTGTGACTTGGGATGAGAACAAAGAGCGGTATTACCAGCAGCTTTATTATCAGGGCGTCTCGGGACGAGACCTCGCCAACGGGATGAAGAGCGGTAACGATTTTGTCTCGATGATCGCCCTCTTTGGCTGGGGCCGTCATACCGATCGGCTTAACTCGCAGTACAAGCCGCTCACGCTTGGCGAGATCGATGCAGAGGCCCGCGTCTACGACGAATACGTCAATAACTTTGCTGCTACTAAACCTGGTGTCGTGCGGCTAAATTTCCTCATCACATCCAACGAGCCGCAGCAATATTTTGACCGTATAGACCAATGGTACGAACGCGATGCTGGCGAGACGCACGGCAAATATATCCTCTACCGGCTGCGTCTCAAATAAAAAAAGACCGCTTCGAAAAGCGGTCTAAACTGTATTACTAATTAAATATTAAAGCTATTTTAGGCGGCCAAGAGATCATTCGAAGTCTCGGCGAAAACACGTCTGCCGTTCAAGGCATCGTCAATGATCTCGCGAACGGCCGAAGCGTCAGGATTTACATCCATACGTGCACAAGCTCGAAGGTGTCTGATGATGCCCTCGGCGGCGATCTCTACGCAATCGCCGGTCAATTTTGAAAACCGGCGTGCCTGAATATGGTCAATTTGCAAAACTCTGTCTTGCAAGGTCATGGGTCTAGCTGCTGCCACTTTTTATTCTCCTTTGTTTCGAAATTAAACCCTCTCGGGAAAAACTCGTCATGCCTCACTGGCAAAACATTTCGGGCGGTGCGAAACATAACACCGGACCGACGTAATGAGTTGAAACCTCCAGCCATACGTTTGCTGAAAAAATTTATACGAGCCTTCGTCTCAAACCGTAAGGAGATGTTACCAAATTAAAAACTAAATGTCACTACTTTTTTTTGGGGCGGCAGGCGAAAGAAAAAACCGGTAAACCACAAGGTCTACCGGTTTGCATTAAAACACATACATTATGCAGTGCTCTTAGGCAACTGCATCTTTCATCGCTTTACCGATGCTGAACTTGACCGTTGTCTTGGCAGCGATCTTGATCACGGCACCCGTTGCGGGGTTGCGGCCGTCACGAGCTTTGCGGTGAGTCTTCTTGAGTTTGCCAAATCCGGGAACAGTAAATTCACCATTCTTAACTACTTCGCTGGTAGCGAGAGCGGCAAGAGCGTCAAACATTGCTTTGACCTCTGTCTTTTTGCATCCGGTTGAATCAGCCAAGCTGCTGATGATTTCAGTCTGTGTCATACGAGCCATAATTAAATTAACCTCCAAGTTTGGTTGTGTTATAAAAACTTCTTCAGTGAACTATCTTGACCGCCAAAATTCACTCGGCCGGTTTGGGGAAATTACCAATCAGGTAAAGAAAGATTGGTCGGGGCAGCAGGATTCGAACTTGCGACCTCTCGCTCCCAAAGCGAGCGCACTACCAGGCTGTGCTATGCCCCGTCTGTTTCGCTTAGGAAACGATTCCAAGTGTCGAATTCTAAGCCCGAATATGCGCAAGGTCAAGTCAAACCGCGATAAAATCGCGTAAAAACGGCATTATTTGCTCAAAAGCACGTGCTCGATGGCTAATTTTCTGTTTTACAGCGCCTGAAAGCTCGCCAAACGTCTCTTTGAACCCGTCGGGAATAAAGACCGGATCGTACCCAAAACCACCGTTCCCAGATGGATCTGATGCTATATTGCCGGAGCAAACGCCCTCGGTCGTATGGAGTATTTTGCCATCCGGAGCGGCGATCGCAATTGAGCAAACAAAACGTGCGGTACGCGAATCGTTGGTCGAGTTGTTCATCTCGCTAAGCAGCATCTGCATCTTTATATCAAAGCCCACATCGCCGCCATATCGTGCCGACAACACGCCCGGACGCCCTTCCAAAGCATCGACCTCTAGTCCTGAGTCGTCAGCGAGAGCAAACAAGCCCGTTTGTTGTGCGTAGCCGATAGCTTTGAGTTTGGCGTTATCGATAAATGTCGCGCCCGTTTCCTCGACCTCGGTGACGTTGTCAAAGTCACTCAGGCCAACTAGCTCGAAAGGCAGGTCTTCAAGCAGCGATCTTAGTTCGGCAAGCTTTCCTAAATTGTGGGTCGCGACAAGTAATTTCTGTGGTTTCATAGCTTCCGAACACTATTAGAACAGGACTTTTCCCTTGCCTTCAAGGTAGCAAACAAGGTATAAAATAGTTAGCGGTTTTGCCGCCCTTACCCTTTCTTTCTACCCGTTTTGTGAGGAATTTCCAAGTTGGCAGCAATTTTGATCGAAAATCAGATCGACGCGCAGATTGACGAAAGACAACCCGCGCCCGAACGGCGCAAGGTCAAAACCAAGCCGCCGGTGATAGGTGAGGCTGAGGTCGTCACGGAGCTTGGTGTTTGGCTGTCCGGCATGGAGAGTTTTCTGGCATCGGGGCGTTATTCGTTTGCAGATAGTGGCGATGCAAAGGGCAGCGCGAACATGGTCAAAGAGTTTCGCGTCGGCCACTCGGCACTATTGCGGATCGCCCGCTTGAATGCGATCTTGCTCAGCGTTCACGGATCCGAGCAAACTGCAGGCCAGGTCTCAGGCCGTGAACTAAGCGATCTTGCAGCCGCGATACGGGATTCGATACTCATTTCGGACAGCATGGTCCGCTCTGAGCACATTGGCGTTGCCGAATGGAAAGCGTGGAGCAGCTCGCTCGCGGATCGACTGACCCATCAGACGGCTTTCAAAAAGATCGTTCGACTTGCCGAGGCAGACGGCGAACAGTTTTTACCTGCACAACTGCGACAACTCATCAA
This sequence comes from Pyrinomonadaceae bacterium, assembly GCA_040081695.1. Taxonomy (GTDB): domain Bacteria; phylum Acidobacteriota; class Blastocatellia; order Pyrinomonadales; family Pyrinomonadaceae; genus OLB17. The sequence continues at coordinate 2,040 of JBEBGA010000205.1, read as the reverse complement.
CGTAACTTCGGATGATCCCGAGCACGCCGAACTTGCGCTCGTGCTGCCGCGATTTGGAAAAATATTGAAATGGCTAAGTGTCGTGGGCAAAATGCTTGAGGCGGATGAACCGCTAAAGCCGGCGTTGCTGATATTTTCGAGTGTTAATGAGCAGGTACTTGAGTTAATAGGTTCGATCAACAACCGGCTTGAGAGTTTTCCTGACGAAGAGGCTGCGATCTTTGGTTCGCTCGACGCGGCGTCATATACGGCTTCGATCGAGCTAAAGAAAGTCTATACGCAGGAGCTTGCAGGACTCGCTCGTCTGAGGCCGTCGCCGTCGATCTATGCGAGGATGGAGACGGCATATTCGCTGCTTAGCGAAGGATTTCAGCAGATGCTCATCGGCTTTGCCCGGCTCATCGATCCAAAGGCTAAGGGAAATGATCTGTTCCCAAATTTTAAGAAGAAATTAGGCGAATCGCTCGTGTTGAGAACCGAGCTGTCGTCGCTGGCCCGCCTTGTACAGACTGCTGAACAACAGCCCGAAAAACAGAATATCGACAAACTGCAAAGTGCGCTTCGCGAGTTTATGGTTGCAAAGGTCAGGTTTCTTTTTTACAAAGACACCGAAACCGTCGAACGTTTTATCGAAGAAATCCTCGTCACCAAACAAAACAAAGACCTCGTGCCGATCCTACACCGTTTCGGAGCTTATCTGGATACGCTGTTTGGCCAGGTTAATCTCCGCGCCGTTCTGGCGGATCATCCGTTTGAAACCAATTAAGTAGTGCACAATGCACAATGAAGCCAATATTGCATTTTGCACTATGCATTTTTCATTGCGAGCGAAGCGTCGCTAGAGGTTTGCGGAATAGGACATCAAAGCTCGCGGCCACACCGACGAAAGTCACTAGCAACGCGGTTATCAAAACACCGCCGATCGTGAGAGGCAGGTCAAATTGCCATTCGATCGCCATCAGATAGCGGCATACGACATACGACATACTCACCGCGAAGCCCGTCGATATCAGCCCCGCAAGCAGCCCAAGTAGTCCGTACTCAGAAAAAAGTATCGTCGCAAGCGTCAGCCTTTTTGCACCGAGAGTTTTTAGTATCGCGTTCTCATAGATCCGCTGCGATTTAGTCAGGGCGACCGAACCGATCAGGATCAGGATGCCGCTCAGCAACACAAAACTGCCGACAAACGAGATCGCGATCACAAAATTGCTGACGAGTTTGTCGACTGCCGCGATGATATCGGCAACGTCAAATATCTGGACATTTGGATATTTTTCGAGCAAGTTTCGCTGGAGCCGCTGACGGTCGGTCGCCGGCACGTGTTTGAGGACGGTTGCGGCAAAACTCTGCGGAGCTTTATCGAGCGTACCGGGACGAAAAACAAAAACAAAAGCCGTGCGTGCATTGCGAACGTCGATCTTGCGGACGTTGGCAACACGGGCCGTGACTTTTCGGCCTGATATGTCGAACGTCATCGAATCGCCCGCCGTAACTTTTAGCGTTTCGGACATTACTTGCTCGACCGAAACTTGCGGCTCGTCCGTGTTTAACCCGGTCCACCATTCGCCGTTGACGATAGATTCGTTGTCATCGAGTTTTGGCCGATACGTTATCGCGAATTCGCGTCCGATCTGTCCCTGCTGCTGACGGATCTCACGCTGGGTAAAATCGACCGCCTCACCATTCACGGCGGCGATTCGCGCCCGAACGGTCGGGACAGATTCGGCCTTTTCGCCGACGGCTTTTTCGATCATTTCCATCACGCCGTCGATCTGGCTTTTTTGCACATCGACAAAGATCATGCTCGGCAGCCGCTGGTTGCGCGAGAAATCAAATTCCCGCACGAGATTGGTCTGCATCGCCTGAACCGCGATCACGACGAACGCCCCAAGCCCGACCGCGAGCAAGATGATCCGCGTTTGATTGCCGGGACGATAGAGCGAATTGACGGCTTGGCGTATCGAAAATGTCCCGAGCGATTTTGTTCGTTTGAGCACCCAAGTCAGGATCGCAGCGGCAGAGTAAAGCACCAGTCCCGTT
>JBEBGA010000204.1:0-5829 GCA_040081695.1 Pyrinomonadaceae bacterium | reverse complement strand
CGGCAGCGGTGTGCCTGATGTTAGAGCATTCAGTCGTTCGAGAATATTTTCTATTCCCGCGACGCTACGCATTTCGATGAGCTTTATCAGGCCGACCTCTAGGACGTATCGCGGATGGGAGGCTTCGCGCAGGCTGGCCTCGGTTTCGCAGAGGGAATTGAAAAACCGCAGCAGATCCGCCTCGGTAAATGCTGCGGACATTTGCCGCATCTGGTCGGCGTTAAAAACGGCGGTTTCGAACAGGTTGCTCTCGTCACCGGCGACTTTGAAAACGAGCAGATCGCGGAAAAGGCCGAGGACGTCGCGGCAGAAATTACGCAGGTCGTGGCCGCGTCGGGGGCCGTAATGTGCTCACCCGAAAAGCTGATTACCTGATCAAAATTGCTCTGAGCGTCACGCATCGAACCGGTGCCGGAGCGGGCGAGCTCACGCAGGGCATCGTCGTCGATATTGATCTTTTCGGCGTCAGCGATCAGCTTTAGCCGGTCAAAGATCTTTTGTAACGGTATCGTGCGAAATTCGAATTCCTGACAACGCGACAAGATGGTGTCGGGCACCTTGTGCAGTTCCGTCGTCGCCATGACAAAAACGACGTTTTCGGGCGGTTCCTCAAGCGTTTTTAACAGAGCATTGAACGCCGGTTTGGAAAGCTGGTGCACCTCGTCGATGATAAAGACGCGATAGCGGTCGCGGGTCGGGTTGAAATTGATGTTTTCGATGATCGTCTCGCGGACGTCATCGATGCCGGTGTGCGATGCCGCGTCAATCTCAAGCACGTCGATCGAGCGGCTCTCTGAGATCTCGACGCACGAGGGGCACGGGTCCGGGTCCGTAAGCAGACATGGCGTCAGATTTGGTTTGTCCTTTGTTTTGTGACAGTTAAGTGCCTTAGCCAAAATGCGTGCGGTGGTCGTTTTACCAACGCCGCGAGCCCCCGAAAACAGATACGCGTGATGCAGACGGTCGTGCTCGAGCGCGTTACGCAAGGTCTGCGTAATGATCTCCTGGCCGGTGACCTCTTCAAAGGTCTGCGGCCGCCATTTTCGGGCTATGACTTGGTAACTCACGTAGTTTAAGAATAAAGGGAAAAGCGAAAAATGAAAAGTTGAGGAAAATAGAACGCGGATAAAGCAGATCAGGCTGATCTCCACGGATCTTGAAATTGGTTTTCAGACCGGCGTCTAACCGCTTAACCCGAACGATCCGGGTTCTATTCGTTTTTTGGCGAATCGACGTGTATCAAATCGACAAAATTGACCAAATATCAATTTTGATGGAACGTTGGGGAACAAATGAGTGGTTTTCAACTGCGTTTCGCCCGCGAATCTCCACGCCGCCGTTTCACCCGTTTTTGGGGTAATCTCCGCTTCGCCGTGCCGCCGCGCCAACCATTAGACTCGCATACTTGACAAGACGTTGCATCTGTGATACATCCTCTCACACTAGAGATATGATCAAGAACTGGGAAGAATTTGCGCTTGGGCCGGAGAATCGCCGTGAGCAGATGCATGTGACGATCAATGAAAAGGGCGAGATCATGATCGGGGCGACCGCCGCAGAAAAGTTTGGGCCGCACGAGCGGGCGGTGCTGCTGTATGACCGCTGGAACGGGTATATCGGCGTGGCTCCGGTAAAAGGAAAGGCAGAGAACTCGTTTCCTATCTTCGAAAAATCGAATGGTCGGCATAAGGTAATAAGGGCGAGCCGGTTTTGCCGCTATTACGGAATATTTGTCCCGCGAACCACCGCCTGCAAAGCCGAGATCGATGACGAAGGCGTGTTGGTGCTGGATCTAAAAGCCACGCGGGCGGTTAGGAAATAGGAGCATTTCTTGAAAAAGGACAGCGATCAATGTTATTTTTTGTGCAAGTTTTACAAAATAAATCGACGGATATAACCCCCTCAACGTTGAAAGGGGTTTCGGTGCACGGTAATGGCGAAAATAACTGTGTTAACTAAAGAGGTCTCTGTTCAGACAGTTAACGAAGACGACTATATCTCGCTTACGGACATAGCGAGGTTTAAGGACGCTGAGAGAACGGATGACCTGATCCGAAACTGGCTGCGAAACCGGAACACTATTGAGTTTGTTGGTATCTGGGAACAATTGAATAACACAAATTTTAATCCCGTCGAATTCGACGGGATTAAAATGCAGGCGGGCCTTAATAGTTTTACTCTAACGCCAAAACAATGGATCGAAAAAACCGGAGCGATCGGGATCATTTCAAAGACGGGGCGCTACGGCGGAACCTTTGCTCATAAAGACATCGCCTTTGAATTTGCGTCTTGGATCTCGGTCGAATTTAAGCTTTATCTCATCAAAGAGTTCCAGCGTCTCAAAGAACAAGAGCAAAAACAGCTTGGGTGGGACATTAGGCGAAATCTGGCAAAGATCAATTATCGTATTCACACCGACGCGGTTAAGGCTAATCTGATCCCGGCAGAACTCTCAAAAACTCAGGTCAGTTTTATTTATGCGTCTGAGGCTGACGTACTAAACATGGCTCTGTTTGGCATGACGGCCAAACAATGGCGGGACAAAAATCCGGGTGTCAAAGGCAACATCAGGGACGAGGCCAATGTGTCCCAACTTGTTTGTCTTTCAAATCTCGAAAATCTAAACGCATTATTCATTACCGAAGGGCTGTCACAATCCGACCGTCTGATAAAGCTAAATCAGATCGCTATTAACCAAATGCAACTTTTGACCGAGCACTCGGGAGTAAAACGGTTGCAAGATAAGAAATAAAACCAGCAGAAAGAGGCTCGCGGTGAGTTACAAAATTATGGTGGCAGATGCCGATGCCTCGCTCAAACAGTAGATGCAATCGTAATCGAGTCCACCGATGCTAACAGTTGCTGCGACAACATCAAGAGCGGCATTTCTCGTGGCCCTTACTTTGATCACGGCGGTGCCTTGACCCTCAATGATCTCGCCGTTTTTCACAGTCCAAGTATAAGAGACGGTGGCTGGACCCGTGAGCGAAGCTCTAAAGGTTAGGGTCTCGCCATTTTTGACCGTGTCCGAAGACGGGCTTACCGTTAATGTCGGACACTCGCAAAGGCCTTCGCAGATATTTTCTTCTATCTTTACATTAGTGTCATACTGGGCAACGGTCTGCCCCCCTTTTAAAACAGAGACGTATATCCGGTATGTTCCGGGCCGTTCGCCCGTAAGGTCCCATTCGGCTTTGTTGCCATTGACGACAAGCCTTCCATATTCGGCAGAGTATTTATATTCTTCGTGGCCAGTCTGGCTCTTAAATTGGGTTTGAGCATTTACCACAAAGCTCTTTGACGCTTTGCCACGACCGCGAGTGCCGGGGCGACATTGAAGCGTAAGAACGTTTTGATCTAAAACGATCTTTCCGTTCTCGTCCACCAAGTTCTGTGCGAAACCCACACTCGCGGAACCAACGAATAAAAGAAAAAACGTTAGGACGCAGAGCAGGGCTTTTGACGTCCTTGGGTGGATCGGTATTATGAATTCGCCTAGCCTAATATCTAACATATCGATTTCTTCGATTAACAACTACTAATAGATAACATAATAGGCAAAATAATGTCGCAGTTTTATGCCGCCGTCTCAAACGGCTCATATTTGTTGATGCCATACCCACATCTTGCGATGTGGGCTACAAATATGACGTCGGATCTGCCGACTTGTTTCTGAAGGTTTCCGCATAGAGTCATTCATCCGTATCGTTGAGACGGTTGAATCGTCATCCAATTCTTACCGGGTTCTTTCCTCCGGCACGCCAGTGGAGCAGGACCTCGCATATTAGGAGTGGGCCGATCCAGGAGAGCCATATAAAGGCTTCGCCGCCGCCTAGGGATTCGACGCTGGGGACACGGCTTGCCAGACGGCAAAATACGAACGACCACGCGAGAACGTAGCTGCGGATTATCCAGTCGCGGTGCAATTCGTAATGATGATTTCGAACGGCCCGATATGCCATTGCGGCACACGTTAGCCAGGCCGCGGCGAGGGTTAGCAGCGAGATCGTCATATTCGTAAATATGCCGCCGGCCTCGCTTTTATGTGCCGTGCTCAGGAGCACGATGACAACAAACGCGACGCCGAGTGAGCCGCCGATAAGATAAATTCGGCCAAAGAGTTTGTGATAACGGAAATATTTGTTGGTTGTGCCGATGTAAAGATTGACGGCGCCGACGAACAGCATTATTGTCCCGCCGATCATGTGAGCAAATACCAATCCGAAATGATCAGGGTGCTTTTCTACATTGGCAACCGATGCTACAGGCCACGCAATTAGCCACCATGCGGCCGCGCTTGAGAGTAAAGCGGCAGACAATAAAGCGACCGTCGATGAACGCCACCACGGACGAATGTATTTGGGATCGGTCGCAATAGCACCTTGTTCCAAATTATCCATAGAATCGATAAAAGGATAAATGAAAACGCCTAAAGGATAAAGAGGAGAGAAGCCAGTAGTCAGTTGTCAGTTGACGGGGCGTCGCGGGGTTCGGGTTGGGCGATGGGCCGGGTTCCGTTGGCGGGGACTAGCCAGTATTCGACTTGGGGCTGGCTGCGGAAGCCGCCGAAGATGATCTGGATGCTTTCGCCGAAGATGCCGGCGGCATTGGTCATGTGGTCGCGGCCGGCGGCGATGAAAGGTTCGAGGCGGCTGATGTCGTAGAACTGGTCGTCGGCGTAATAGATCATGACGCCGTATGAGCCTTTGGTCTTGGCGACGGCGGGGGCGAATTTTTTGTTTGTCCAGCTAAATCGGATGGCATCCAACTCCTCGGCGGTGAGGGGCGGTTTTTGGGAGTTGTCTTTTTCGACAGTGAGATCCGGGATGAATAATCCCAACTTCCAGATCTCAGGTTGCGATGTCGGGTCCGGAACGGTCGGGCTTGGGTTTGGCTGGGTTTCGGGGAGGTCGGGTATGTATGGCCGACCGTCCGTATCATCGTCTTCGAGATCGCGATAGATCACTTTGCGATTTACAAACTCTTCGATCGGGCTGGATTCCTCGGTCAATATAGTTTTTGCCCACAGGACGGTGCCTTTGGGTGTTTTTGGTGCGGGCACTGTGTTCGACGGCAGCGGCGGTTTGTTGCCGGCCTCGACAAAGAAAAACTCGGCTCCGTCGGTTTTGCGAAAGCCGCCATCGATCATCACCAACTGCCTAGCATCTTGGTTTTGGATCGCGATAGCCTCGCGGATGCGTTCGGCAACGTGGTTACGGTCGCGATCGGCGGGCAGGGCGTCGGCACCTTTGTAAGCGATGACGTAAGCGTAGGTTCCCGCCGGTTCGGTTTTAAGACGCTCAAACAGGACCGCGACATTGATGTATAGCTCGCTGTCGTCGATGTGGCTAAATTCGTCGATCTTTTCGGCGAATAGACGGCCTTTGTTTGGCGGGCATTTGTTCACGTCTTGTGCCGCACAGTTGAATGCGAGCAGTAACAGAGCGACGGCGATGTATTTGTAATTGGCTGTGATCATATCGTTTGGATATGGAACGAGCCGTGGGCTGAGAACTTGCGGAAGAAAAAAGGCCACCTGTGAGAACAGATGACCTTTGTTAGAAATGGCGGCTTCAGACCTGATCGCAACACACGTTCGAAATTGCTACCGTTGCTCGATTCCTCGCCTAGCGGAGTTCACAACAAAACGTTGTGCGGGGCCTGAAGCCATATGGCGGAAAGGGTGGGATTCGAACCCACGGAACCCTTTTGAGGTTCACTACATTTCCAATGTAGCCAGTTCAACCACTCCTGCACCCTTCCGGTTTGTTAAATTGTCAAAAAACAGATCGCATAGTGCGATAAAGTTGGATGTTACGCCCTTACTTA
>JBEBGA010000569.1:0-1427 GCA_040081695.1 Pyrinomonadaceae bacterium | reverse complement strand
GCTGCCGGTAAACTTTAGCCTCGTCGCCGTCCAGATATTGCTGTACAAAGAAAACGTCCTTGCCGATCGCTGGCAGATCTACTCGCTTGAAGATCGAGTGTATGTGCTCGTGCGGATGCTCGGCCTTTGTCTCTTTATCGTCGTAATGTTGTGCGAAGTTATCAAACCTGCCCTCGAACCAAGTCGAAAAGAGCTTCATATCGGCTATTAGATCGTCCTGAGCCGATGTGCTCAAAAATGCAAGAGTTAGAAGGCAAGCTGCAAAGAAGATTCGCTTCATAAATACCTCGGATAACTTAATGGAAAAGGCGCCGGGCTCATAAATGCAGCCCGGCGCAAGTTTTACTTAACGGGGAAACAAACTACTTAAAGAAGTTGAACACCTCCGTCGTCACGCCAAAGACAAATGAGCGTCCGGGAGCCGGTGCATTCTGGAAATGCTCCCAGAAGAGCTTATCCATAATGTTGTCCACACCGGCGTTGAATGTGAGCTTGTATTTCTCGGTGCGCCATGTGTAACCGCCCTTGATCGCGTGTTTCGTGAATTTGTTCGTGCTTAGGAACGAGCCGTAGTTGATCAGAGCCGTGCCGACGAATTGCCCCGGATCGGCACGCTCGACGCGGGCCTGATGGCGTCCGGTATATTCAGCGAAAAAGCGTCCCTTAGACTCGAGGAACTGGGCACCGAACAGTATTCTGAATGGCGTAATGCTGCCGAGCGGGAAGTCGGTCGCCGAACCTGTCAACTTGATCGGAGTGTCGCTGCGGTTGTAGATCGCATTGAGCTGAGCAAGCTGGATCGTGGTCGGATTGTTATTAGTCCCGTGCAGCCAACCGGCCGAGTAGAACGGATTGATACTGCCAAGCGAGCCGAGCGGCAAGCTCGCTTCGCCGGTTGATTCCCAACCTTTGATAACAGCCGAGGCGAAATTGATGCGGGCATTAATTTGAACGCCGACCTGATTGACCCCGGCGACCGGTGGGCATCCGCCCGCAAAACCGCCGGGAAGCCCAGGAAGCGGGGCTACGCAGTATGTTTGGGCCGGAGCGAAAGCCAACAGATCGGTGATCTTGTTGTGAAAATAGCCCAGCGAGAAATTGAATCGTCGTTGCGAAACCTTTATTCCTACGTCGTAGTTTTCACCTTTTTCGGGGAACAGATTCGGATTTCCGACGACAAGGCTGGCGAGTCCCGGGACTCCGGCCGTAAAGTTTCGGATCAGGTACCGTTCCGTAATTCCCGGCTCCCGGTAGCTATTTGCCCAGCGGAAGTACGGATTGACCCCAAACGGAAGACGCCCAACAATTCCGAAGTTATATGTTTTCGAGTTTCGATCGCTTGCTGCCGTTCCTGTTCCGCCCGCCAGAGCGACTAGCCCGGGCAGTGCAGAAACGAGCGACCCCAAAGCTCCCGGAGCCGCCGTCAG
>JBEBGA010000203.1:0-5863 GCA_040081695.1 Pyrinomonadaceae bacterium | reverse complement strand
ATCCAGCACACGCATCGCGTCCCAATCGTAGATCGGATTGCCCCAAAGCTGGCCCGTCTCGGAAAAATAATCCGGCGGCACACCGGCGACGACCTTTGGGCTGCCGTCGGCGTTGAGTTTGAAAAGCTCCTGATTGCACCAGACATCCGCCGAATCGTGGGCGACAAATATCGGGATGTCGCCGATGATGCGAATGCCTTTGTCATTGGCGTACTGTTTTAAAGCTCCCCATTGTCGAAAGAAAAGTAACTGGGCAAACTTTGCGGCCTGCATCTCGCGGGCAAGTTGCTCACGAACCGTCGCGATCGCTGCTTTTTCTCGACGACGAAGAGCTTCGGCCCAGGCGCTCCACGGCGAGTCGTTATGCGAAGTTTTTACCGCACGGAAGATAGCGTAATCATCGAGCCACCAAAAATTTTCGCTACAAAACGCATCGTATTCGTTGCGAAGCAGCGTATCACCGGTTGAACGGAAAGTGGCGAATGCCTCAGCGAGCATTTCGGTCTTCCATTCGATGACTCTTTCAAAATCAATGCTCTCAGATGGAAATGCCGGCGCTGATCTGAGCGTGTCTTGAGAAATCAGGCCATCGTCAGCAAGCGTTTCGGGCGAGATAAGCAACGTGTTTCCGGCAAAAGCCGAATACAGGGAGTACGGCGAATTACCGTGCCCAGTCGACCCGAGAGGCAGTATCTGCCAGTACGTCTGTCCGGCTTTTTTGAGCAGATCGACAAATGCAAACGACGCCGGCCCAAGGTCGCCGATGCCATACGGCCCCGGTAGGGACGTTGGATGCAGGAGAATTCCGCTGGCTCTTTGTGAACTCATTTTCAATTATCTATTATGCTTTTTTTCGCGGTGCGGTAAAACAAACGGTTTGGCGCTATCATCTTTTTCAGTATGACCGATCTTATTATTCGCAGCCGACGTGTCGTGACGCCGCTAATTACGGGCGAGGCGTCGGTGCATGTTGCGGGCGGCAAGATCTCTGCGGTTCGCGAATGGGCCGATGTTCCGGCGGGTGTTGAACTGATCGATGCAGGTAATTCGGTCGTGATGCCGGGGAATGTCGATGCTCACGTTCACGTCAACGAACCCGGCCGCACCGAATGGGAAGGTTACGAGACCGCGACAAAAGCCGCCGCTGCCGGTGGCGTGACGACGATCGTCGATATGCCGCTCAACAGCATACCGCCGACCACGACGCTTGCGGGGTTTGAAGAAAAGCTTGACGCTGCGGCAGGGAAATGCACCGTCGATGTCGTGTTTTGGGGCGGCGTTGTGCCGGGAAATACGGCGGAGCTCGCACCGCTGGTCGAGCGAGGTGTTCGCGGTTTTAAGTGTTTTTTGATCCACTCGGGCGTTGACGAATTTCCGCATGTGACTGAAGAAGAACTGAGGGTTGCGATGCCGGAGATCAAACGGCTAGATTCGGTGCTGCTAATCCACGCCGAGGTTCCGGGGCCGATAGATGCAGCTGCGGAGAGTTTGTCGGGGCTTGATCCGCGTGAGTACGAGACCTTTCTAAAGTCGCGTCCGTGTGCCGCCGAAAATGAAGCCATCGCAATGATGATCGAGCTGTCGCGTGAGACGGGCTGCCGCACGCACATCGTTCATCTGTCGTCCGCCGAGGCTTTGCCGATGTTGAGGCAAGCAAAGGCCGACGGCGTTCCGATCACCGCCGAGACGTGCCCGCACTACCTGACATTTGCCGCCGAAGAGGTGCCTGATGGTGCGACACATTTTAAATGCTGTCCGCCAGTGCGAAAGCGTGAAAATCGTGAAAAGCTATGGGAAGCGATCGCTGACGGCACGATAAATATGATCGTGTCCGACCATTCACCCTGTACACCCGCGTTAAAATTACAGGAAAGCGGCGATTTTATGGATGCGTGGGGCGGTATCGCGGCGCTGCAATTTGGCCTGCCGGTAATGTGGACGAATCTGCGGACACGAGGACTCGGCATCGCAGATCTGACGCATTTGATGTCCGCGGCTCCGGCAAACCTGGCCGGACTCGACGGCCACAAAGGAAAACTTGCCGCCGGTTACGATGCGGACATCATCATCTGGAATCCGGACGAGCAATTTACTGTTGTTCCCGAACTGATCCAGCATCGCCACAAACTGACGCCGTATTCGGGCCGTGAACTTTTTGGAAAGATCGAGGCGACATTTGTCGGCGGTGTAAAAGTTTTTGAAAACGGGGAATTTGGCGGTGAGAAATTTGGTAAACTGCTGACATAAAAATATGGACTTTACCCAACTGATCGACCTCGCATCCGAAAAACTCGGCGGTGCCGTTCTATACGCCAACGACGATTTTTTTGCGCCGAAAGAAAATCTGATAAAGCCCGCCGCTCCGGTCTGGAAAGAGGGGCTTTACACCGACGACGGCAAATGGATGGACGGCTGGGAATCCCGCCGCCGCCGCTCACCACGTCTGGAAGAGCCTTTTGACTGGTGCGTGATCCGTTTGGGTATGCCCGGACAGGTCGAAGGCGTGGTCGTCGATACCGCATATTTTAAAGGTAATTTTCCGTCGCATTGCTCGCTTGACGCTTGCGCGGCTGATGGACACCCCGACATCGCACAGCTTTTGAGCGACACGACGCAGTGGACAGAGATCTTGCCGCTGTCAGAACTTGAGGGCGATTCGCAAAATAAATTTGAGATCCTGCAGACGGGGCGTGTGACGCATTTGCGTTTCAAGATCTACCCCGACGGCGGTGTTGCCCGGTTGCGTGTTCACGGTAATGTGATGCCGGACTGGGATGCGTTGAAAAAGCGCGATAGCGAGATCGATCTTGCGGCGGCTGAGAATGGCGGCGATGTTTTTGTTGCGAGCAATGAGTTTTTTGGCCACCGCCAAAACCTGATCATGCCGGGGCTTGCTCACGATATGAGTGACGGTTGGGAGACACGCCGACGCCGAGGGCCGGGACACGATTGGTGCATCGTCAGGCTCGGAGCCAAAGGCACGATCACGCGGGTCGAGATCGATACGTCTTTCTTTCGCGGCAATTATCCCGAAAGTTGCACGCTTGAGGGCGGTGACGGAACCGAGTGGCGGGAGTTGTTGCCAACGTCAAAACTACAGGCCCATACAAAACATATCTATGCGGACGAGCTGGCCGACCTCGGCCCGGTGACTCATGTTCGATTTAATATTTCTCCTGACGGCGGCGTCAGCCGACTGAGGTTATTTGGCAGGATCGCGTGAGCTTTCAGATCTATAAAAATCTTGCGTGGCTAAACGAACTCCCTCGTGAGGAGGCCGAATCGGCGTTTTTGGATTGCTGCGGTTCCACCGCCTGGGCAAGTCGAATGGCTGAGTCGCGGCCGTTCGCGATGTTAGAAAATTTATATGCCGCCGCCGAGAATATTTGGTTCTCATTACCTCCGGCGGATCATCTAGAGGCATTTGCCGCCCATCCGCAGATCGGCTCGAAAAAGGCTGCACCTTCGAAAAAAAAACGAGGGGCGGACTGGTCCGCCGGCGAGCAATCCGGCGTAAACGACGCTGCCGACAGCGTGCGTGAGCAATTAGCAGATGCTAACCGCTTGTATAAGAACAAATTCGGGTTTATATTTATCGTTTACGCAAGCGGGAAAACAGCTGATGAGATGCTGGCGATATGCCGGGCTCGACAAGGCAATTCCGTCGAAACCGAACTAAAGATCGCCGCCCAGGAGCAGCACAAAATAACCGAGACTAGGCTGAATAAACTACTGGAAAAATGAGCGCGATAACAACACACATTTTAGATACATCAACGGGCAAACCGGGTGCCGGCATTCCTGTTGTACTCGAACGCAAAACCCACTCTTCCGGGTGGCAAGACATAGCCGACGGCATTACCGATGTTGACGGCCGCGTCAGCAATTTTATTGCGGTCGGAGACGTTTTTTTGCCGGGCCATTACAGGCTGATATTCGAGACCGGGGCTTATTATCTGCTCAGTAATATAGAATGCTTTTTCCCGCAGATCACCGTAAGTTTTGTAGTAAAAGACGCGACTCAGCATTTTCATGTGCCGCTGCTGTTGAGCCCGTTCGGTTATTCGACATATCGGGGGAGCTAGTATGCCCGTCAAGATCGTCCACGATAATTACGGTAAATCGCGAGTTCGTCTGATGAAGGTCGCGCGAAACGGCGATCATCACGATCTGCAAAATATCAACGTCAAGATCGCTCTTGAGGGCGATTTTGATGATATACATCTAACCGGTGACAATGCTTTATGTTTACCGACCGATACAATGAAAAACACGGTCTATGCCCTTGCGGCCCAGACCGACGAGATCGAAGAGATCGAGTGTTTTGGCCTAAGACTCGCTCGCCATTTCTTATCCAATAACCCACAAGTTTCGCGAGTCTCGATCAACATCATAGAGCACAAATACACCCGCATCCCGTTAAACGGCCAGCCGCATGATCATTCGTTTACCAAAAGCGGCGGCGAAAAACGCACGACCTCGGTACTGGCTACCCGCGAAGGTGAATCTGTCGAATCGGGCCTCGAAGACCTGACCGTCATCAAGACAACAAAGTCTGGTTTTGCGGGTTTTATGAAAGACAAATATACGTTTTTGCCGGAGGTTGACGATCGCATTTTTTGCACGTCGGTCAAGGCTAATTGGCGTTACTCAAACTGCGAGGCCGCGACAGAAGAGCTTTGGAACAGCGTCCGCAGCACGATACTCGAAACGTTTGCGACGCACGACAGCCTGTCGGTCCAACACACTTTGTACGCGATGGGCGAGGCTGTTTTAGAGAAACACGCCGATGTTTCCGAGATCGCTTTTTCACTGCCAAATATCCATTGCCTGCCGGTCGATGTGACGCGGTTTGGTGAAGAGGAAAAACACGCCATATTTCTACCGACCGAGGAACCGCACGGGCTGATCGAGGCTCGGCTTTCCCGATGATCTGTTTTTATGACCACATCTCTTTCTGCCGAATCATTTGACAAAATAACGGGCCGCTTGAGGCTTGCGATGGCCGGATTTTCGAAGCGATATCCCGGCGAGACCGGACGTCGTCAACCGGTGCATACCGTCTATGGCGGGGCGCATCTTTTTAAATCGGACACGGCGGTGCGTTTGGGGCAATTGGCCGTGAGGTCGTTTGAGACATTTGCTCCGGATGCCGCATCATTTGCCTCTGCGTTAGATCTGCCAGCGAATATGGCTGACACTATTTTTGCCCGCGTCGGCGAAAAGCTTTCTCGCGAGGCGGTCGAGGATTTTCGTATCGACTTTGAGGACGGCTACGGCACGCGGCCTGACGCCGAAGAGGACGGACACGCGGCTCTCGCGGCCGTTGAGGTCGCAAAAGGATTGGCCGCCGGAACGCTGTCGCCATTTATTGGTATTCGTATCAAGACACTGTCTGATGAGCTGATGAATCGAGCGTTGCGGACGCTCGATATCTTTTTTACCGGTCTCGTATCGCAGACCGGCGGCGTTTTACCGGATAATTTTGTCGTCACTTTGCCAAAAATCGTGACGCCCGAGCAGGTTCGTGCCTTAGTCAGCATCTTTGACGAACTTGAGCCAAAGCTGCGGCTCGCACCGGGCACACTCAAGATGGAGATGATGATCGAGACGACGCAATCGATCATTGCGGCAGACGGCGAGGTCGGTATGCCAAAGATGCTTGAGGCTGCACAGGGAAGATGTACTGCGGCGCATTTTGGTACGTATGACTATACGGCGAGCTGCTCGATAACGGCCGCATATCAGGATATGCTCCATCCGGCGTGCGATTTTGCACGGCACTTGATGCAGGTTTCGTTTGGCGGTACCGGCGTCTGGCTTTCGGACGGTGCGACAAACATCATGCCCGTCGCTCCAAATC
>JBEBGA010000202.1:0-5870 GCA_040081695.1 Pyrinomonadaceae bacterium | reverse complement strand
CGGCAAATACCGAAACGGTTGCGGCTGAGTCCCCTTTTGCAAACATTAATGATCCGGCGGCGGCTCTCGCCGAGGGTGACCGTTTGTTCGATGAGAACCAAACTGAAACGGCCATCCAGGCTTACCAACAAGCCATCCATCTCAACCCCGATCTCGCCGAAGCTCATTTCAAACTCGGCATCGCTTACGCTCTGCTCGAAATGCAGTATGAACAGACCGGCACTGTCGACCCGGCAAATCCGGATGCGCGGAATAAGCCGCGTTCGCAAAAGTCGTTTGAGAAAGCTGTCGAGGCATACAAAAAACTTCTCAAAACCAACCCTGACGACGATGTCGCGCATTACAACCTCGCCCGAACGTACAACAAGCTCAACAAGGACGAAGAAGCCGAGAAAGAATTTCGTCAGGCAGTAAAACTCAAGCCCGATGACAGCGAGTATCAGACCGAGCTTGGCAATATCCTCATAAAACTCGCTCAGTATCGCGAGGCGATCACCCCACTGAAAAAAGCGATCGAGCTCGATGCCGGTAACGAGCGGGCGGTGAGCCTGCTTGAGGATGCTGAGGCTGGCCGACAGCGTATCGACTATGTCGGCAAGGACAGCAATGCCAACCGTGCAAGCTCCGGCGCTAATTCAAACTCGTCCGCCAACGCTGCTAACGCAAATTCGGCGTCGAATACTAGCACCAACTCTGCGGTAAAATCGCCGCCAGGCAACACCGCCAAACCGCCAAAACCGGAGGTCAAGGAAACCAAGCCTGAGCCTAAACCGGTCAAAAGCGAAAAAAGAGGCAAAAAAGGCTAAAAATACCCATTTTCCCGATTAGTGGTCCAAAAATACACATCTCGTAATCAAGGTGTGTCACCTTGACATTCTGCTGACCTCGTCGCAAATTAGCTTACAGTAGCTATTTTCTTTGGGGTCAGTATTTTATGAAACTCGATCTGGATGACAGCCCATCGCTTTCGCTCGAACGCAAGATGAGCATGCATGAGGCTCGCGAGGCGATCATCGACCGCTTGGCCCGTGATCTGCCGACCAGCATCGATCTGGAACGCTTTCTAAACGTCGTCGTTTCCGAGATCGGCCGCATGCTCCACGCCGACCGCTGCGATCTGCTACAGATGTCCGAGGGCCAAGATCTGATCATTAGCCACGAATGGCGAAAAGATAAATCCGTGCCAAAAAGCCAAGGCACGGCAATCCCCTTTGACGCCGCAAAGCTTAGCGAACGCCTCGATATCACAAAGCCAATTCGCATCAACGACACTTCTAAGGCAAAAGACGCGACGCTCAAATTTTTCGCAAAGGCCCTCGAGACCCGTTCGTTGCTGATCATCCCGATCATCCAAAACAACCGCGTTCTCGGTCTGCTTGGCCTGCACGACACGCACGAAGCCCGCGTTTGGCTTGACGAGGAGGTCGCTTTTCTCGAATCGATCGCCCGTCATTTGGCGATCGGATATGAGTACACGAGCTTGTATGTAAACCAAGAGCAAGAATCGCGACGCACCAATGCTCTGCTTGAGATCGCCAATACGCTCAACTCGCACTCCGATTTCAAAGATGTTTCTGAACGCGTGGTCGAACGTGCCATCGGCCTGGTCGGTGCGGATTACGGTGCTCTCGGCGTGCTCGACCAATCGGGAAAACGCATTTCGCTTGAAACCTTCAAATCCGCTGAGGGCATCAAGCTGGGCAAAATGCTAAAGATGTTTGACCAGTACGATAAAGGCGTCGATCTCGATTCTTTTGCGACGCTCGGCAACATCCTGAGAGACGGCGAGACGTTGAAACTTGTCGATTCTGAGATGCCGCTGGCGATACGGCTATTTTTTAACAAGATCCTGCACGGCAAGGCGGCACTTGTTGCCCCTGTTCATGTCGGCGGCCGATCGTTTGGGCTGCTCGGTTTTGTGTGGAGTAAAACGAGCACATTTGAGGATCACGACATCAAGCTGATCGAGGGCATCGCCGATCAGATCGGCACCGCTCTCGAACGCGACCAGCTCTCGACCGAGGTCATGCGGCTCAAGAGCGAGCTGCATCAGCGGCAGAGCGAACTGGTTGGCCAGGCACCGGCGATAAGACGTGCGATCGAATTGGGCTTGAACGTTGCTGACACCAGCACTACGGTGCTTGTGCTTGGCGAATCCGGCACCGGAAAGGAATTGATCGCGAACCTGATCCACTACAATTCGGGCCGTGAGGGCAAGCCTTTCGTTAAGATAAACTGTGGTGCGATACCCGAAACACTGCTCGAATCCGAGCTGTTTGGCCACGAAAAAGGCGCGTTTACCGACGCTCGCAATCAGCGCATCGGACGGTTTGAAGAGGCCAACGGCGGCACGCTTTTCCTCGACGAGATAGGCGAGATGTCTTTGCAGGCACAGGTCAAGCTGCTTCGCGTGCTGCAGGACGGCGAATTTACCCGCGTTGGCGGTAAACACGTGGTCAAAACTGACGTTCGCGTCATCGCAGCAACCAATTCCGATTTAGCGATTGCCATCGATGACGGTTCGTTTAGAAAAGATCTTTACTATCGTTTGTCCGTATTCCCGATCTCGCTGCCGCCGCTTCGCGAGCGTGCCGAGGACATCAATCTGCTCGTCTTTCACTTTCTCGAACGTTATAAATCTAAATCGGGCAGGTTTGTTTCGGGCATTTCAAAAGAAGCGATGCGGGCGCTTGTAAATTACGATTGGCCGGGCAATGTACGCGAACTCGAAAATGCAATTGAGCGGGCTGTCATCATCGCGTCGGGCAGGCAGATCGAGCTTGACGACCTGCCGGAGGCGACAGCACGCACTGCTGATCATGCGTTAGCCCACGCACGGCACGAACGCGCCGCTGCCGCCGGTTTGGGTAATGCCATCGGCATCCAGATCGAGCTGCCGTCGGCGATGGATGAGATCGAAAAACAGGTCATCGAGGCAACGCTCGATTATACCGAGGGCGACAAATCACACGCCGCGCGGTTGCTAAACATCGGGCGAAAAACACTGTATCGTAAACTGGAACAATACGAATCCGAACAAAACTAACCGCTGCACGCCGCACTCAGGAGACTCAAAATGGCCGGAACAATTATTCCATGGATCGCATTTTTTCTGTTTCTTGTCCTTCTTGTTGGATCAGCGGTCGTCGAATTTCAATGGCTGACGCGAAAGGGTTGGACAACATCAAACCGTGCTGTAGGATTTATTTTCGCCACTGACATTCTCGGCCTCATCGTCGGCGGCTTTGTTGTTTTTGTCGCCTTTTTTGGTGTTTTTATGATGGTCATGGGACCGGCTGGTCGCGGGAGCACGGCTCCCGATTCGGCATATTTAGCGGTTTCGGCGGTCGGACTCGTCATCCCGCTGATAATTTTCTTTCTGATAAAACGAATCTTTCTACATATTTTCAAGATCAAAACAGGCAAGCAGGCGTGGTTATATTCACTTGTCAGCACGGTCGCAATGATCTTCGTTATTGTGATACCGCCGCTTTTTCTCTATTCAGTGGTGACGCTATTCAAATTATGATCGGGGTCGCGATTCTAAAATGAACAAATTCCTGACAGCCCGCTGGCAAGACCTTATAATGGCCAACTACGAAGTTGACCCGTCGCTGCTCGTCGGGCGTGTACCTCACGGCACAGAGCTGGACCTTTTTGAAGGCAAATGTTTTGTCAGCCTCGTCGGATTTATGTTTCTCGACACGCGAGTTTTAGGTTTGCCGATACCGTTTCACGTCAATTTCGAAGAGGTCAATCTTCGCTACTATGTAAAGCGTGAGACCGGCGACGAGACGCGTCGGGCGGTGTGCTTTGTAAAGGAGATCGTACCGCGTTTTGCGATTGCCGCTGTCGCCCGAACGATGTACGGCGAACCTTACGAATGCTGGTCAATGGATCATGCCCGCACCGAAACTACGGTTTCCTACGACTGGTCAAAGGGCGGTTGTAAAAATCATCTGAGCGTCGATATCGACGAGAGTGTCGGGGTTCCGGCTCTGGGCTCGCACGGCGAATTTATCATCGAACATTATTGGGGCTACACCGAACGAAGCGCCGGCCGCGTCGATGAATACAAGGTCGAGCATCCGAAATGGGAGCTTTTCTCGGTCAAAAATGAAGTGATAGACGTCGATTTTGGGGGAACGTATGGCGATGAGTTTGGCTTTCTGACAAACCAAAAACCGTATTCGGTTTTGCTCGCCAAGGGCTCAGAAGTTGCTGTCTATAAAGGATCCCGCCTTTCTGCTTAACTTATTTCTTACTTTGCGGTCTTAGCGGCTTTGCGTTAAAAATTTCTTATGATCATCGGCATCGTCGCTATTGCAAAAAACTACGCCATCGGCAGAAACGGCAAGCTGCCGTGGCACTACTCCGCCGATCTCAAGTTTTTTAAAGAAACGACTATTGGAAACGCCGTCGTGATGGGCGCAAACACCTGGCGTTCGATCGGCAAGCCTCTGCCGAACAGACTAAATATTGTCCTCAGTCGTTCCGGCAATGTCGAAACTCCAGACGGTGTCGTAAAGCTCAACAATAAACAAGCTGTGATCGATCTGGCCAAAGGTGCTAAGGGCGATGTCTTTATCATCGGCGGGGCTCAGGTCTATCGCGATCTTGCCGACATTATTGATAAATGGATAGTCACGGAGATCCCCGTTACTGTCGATGATGCCGATACATTTATGCCCGAGGATTTTCTTAATGGCTTTGAACTCGAACAAACGATAGATATCGGCGACGAACTGCGTGTCAAAATACTGCACCGAAAATAAAATTGGTGTAAGATAATCGCAAATTGCGGACAGGAGAATTTGCTTATGATGGGCGGCAGAACTTGGGACGATTGGATCGAAGAATACTCCGAGAGCCATCAGCACCCGATCAACAAATTAACGCATCAGTTCGGCATACCGATGATCGCTCTTTCGCTGCTGATGATTCCTGTTTCATTTTTTGTCGCGGGAGCGTGGCGTTTCGCTTTAGGGCTATTTGTCCTAGGCTGGATACTCCAATTCATCGGCCACTATTTCGAAGGCAAACCGCCCGAGTTTATGAAAGATTACCGCTTTTTGTTTGTCGGCATGCGCTGGTGGATGAAAAAGACGTTTGGTTAGATTCTGGCTAATAGCTGATAGCTGACGGCTGAGAAAGGCGGAAACACGACCCGTAGGGAGTGTGTAAGACCACAACCACAATCTAATTCCTTGAAACAACCCCTTACTCTATCTCTCGACATTGGCACGTCAAGCGTCCGCGCGTCTCTTTATGACTGCAACACAAACCCGGTTTCTCGCGCGTCTGTAAAAATTGAGCGGTCATTGATAGCCACCGCCGACGGCGGATCAGAGATCGATGCGGACGAGGCATTTGCGCAAGTCGTTGCCGCCATCGACGCCCTGCTCGATAAAACAAAAAATATAAAAGGCGATATTACCCATGTTGCGTCATGTGCATTTTGGCACAGCCTAATCGGCATCGATACCAAGGGCAAGCCAACGACAAAAGTGCTGGGCTGGGCAGATACCCGCAGCCGTGAATATTCGGGCGTGCTCAAGAAACGTTATGATGAGACGGAAACACATAACCGCACCGGTGCTCATTTTCACTCGAGCTTTTGGCCCGCAAAGCTGTTGTGGCTGCGGCACGAGCACGCTGACGTTTTTGCGAAGACTACAATGTGGCTCTCGTTCAGCGATTATGTCGCCATCAGGCTGTTTGATAAAACCACAACAAGCGTCTCAATGGCGTCGGGAACGGGCATTTTTAATATTAGAAAGTGTAAGTGGGATACAAAATTGCTCAAGGCTCTCAAGATCTCGCAGGACAATCTGCCCGAAATATCCGAAACCGACTCTTCGACATTCAAC
>JBEBGA010000568.1:0-1439 GCA_040081695.1 Pyrinomonadaceae bacterium | reverse complement strand
AGGCTCGAAGCCGTCCTTTTTGAAAACTATAACGTCGGCGGCGGCGTGCTCGCCAAGTTGCGAAAAGGTGCGACCTTTATGCTGGAAAAAGACCGTGTCGGCGACGAGATATGGCTGCCGTCACAGACGGATATCAATCTGTCGGTCCGCGTGCTGCTGGTCAAAGGGATCGATGTAAATCAGGTGATAAAGAGCTATGATTATCGAAAATTTGAGACCGAGGTCAAAGACGCCACGGTCGATGGGACAAAGAAACCTTAGTTTTTGATAACGATATCGACGCTCTTTCCGTCGCGGCGAACGCGAAGGGTTTTGAGGCTCGTTGTGCTGCGAAACGATGTCTTATCGTTTACCGCCTGGCCGTTGACCGATTCGATCACGTCGCCGGTCTGGATCTGCGAACGCTCAGCCAAACTGTTCGGAGTCGTTGATTGTACACGCCAACCCTCCGCTTCGAAACCACCCTTTGCCCCGATCAGGTTGAGCACATCTTTTGCCGGGATTTGCGGAGTTCGATGAAATCGACGGCCCTCACGGCTCGCTAGATCGATCGATCCGCCCCCGGAACTCTTAGCTCTTGCGACAGGCTTTTTGACTGCGACTACTTCACTGTTTGAAACAACGTCAGGCTTTTTGGCAGTAAGCTGTTCATCGGGTTTTGTGGTCGGAGGAACTGAAACTACTTCGATCGACGGAGCCGGGATCGGAGCAGCTACATTTGTCTTTTCATTAAGTGCGACGGCGGGAACGTTTGCATCGCCGACCGAATAGAACGAATTCAACGCAAAATAACCGCCGACCGCCAGTACGAGAGCAAGCGGTGCTCCGTAGGCGAGCCATACAGGGATGCGAAAGCCGCCCTTTTCAGCCGGACGGCCCGCAGCGATGCGGGCACGGACGCCAAAATCGAATTCTGACGGTGCTTCGACGTGTTTTAGCTCGCCCAAAAGACGGCTGACCGGTTCGTTATTTTGTAGCTCTTCGTTACTCATCGCTGTTTATAAATAATGCTGTAATTTCTCTTTGAGCAGGCCTCGTCCGCGATTTATCCGCGATTTAGTCGTGCCCAGGCCGAGCTCCATGATCTCGGCGATCTCGTCATAACTGCGTCCCTCGATGTCACGCAGGATGACCGGAACACGATATTTCTCAGGCAAAGCTGCGATCGCACGGGCGATGACCTGGCTGCGTTCGTCCTCGACGAGCTCGGCGTCCTGCAGCTTGCGTTTATCAGGCGGCTGAAACTCGACCTGTGAGTCGTCCTCGGACTGAAACAGCCCTGTCAGCGACATCAGACGCCGCCGTTTTCGCCGCCGTATCTCGCTGATAGCAAGGTTTGTCGCTATCCGGTAGATATAGGTCGAAAACGCAAACTGCGTGTGATAACGGTCGATAGCAAAATAGACACGCACAAAAGTCTCTTGAGCCAGGTCCACCGC
>JBEBGA010000567.1:0-1442 GCA_040081695.1 Pyrinomonadaceae bacterium | reverse complement strand
AATCTATCATTTAACACAACAGCTCAGGATCTCGAGACCTTGTTTGGCGAGCACGGAACAGTGCAGTCGGCGAGCTTGATCGAAGATCGCGAAACGGGCCGTTCACGCGGATTCGCTTTTGTCGAAATGTCGAGCGGCGAAGAAGCTAATGCTGCGATCGCAACCCTTGACGGCAAGGAAGTCGATGGACGCAACCTCAAGGTCAACGAAGCCAAACCCCGCGAAAATAGCGGTGGCGGAGGCTACGGTGGTGGAGGCGGCGGCGGACGCGGACGCGGTGGCAACAGCCGCGGAGCTTCCGGCTGGTAGTTTTGGTGACGGCCTGATAAAGATCAGGCCGTCTCACTTTCGCCTCCGGAGCTTTCGCTTCGGAGGCACCTAATTTTACTAAGAATAAGATATGAAAGAAGAACTTATCGAAATGGCCGGCGTCGTCGTCGACAAGCAGCCAAATGCTTATTTCAAAGTCCAGATAAACGATACCGAACACATGGTGCTCGCCACTATCTCGGGCCGTATGCGTCGCAACCGCATCCGCATCCTGATGGGTGATCGCGTCGATATCGAACTCTCACCGTACGACCTTACCAAAGGCCGCATTACGTATCGTCACAAGTAGGCCTCGCGAAATTACCGCTTTTGCGTTTATCATATTGATATAGGAGTTTTTAATATGAAAAAAGCATTACTTTTCATCTTTTTCTCGGTCGCTCTTGTTTTTGCCGCATCGGCTACTTCCTTTTCTCAAAAACCCGTTACCGGCGAATGGGACGGAGCCTTTGAAACACCCGGCGGACCACGCCCCTTCAAGCTTGTCCTCAAAGTCGATGGCGAAAAGCTCACCGGCACAGCCAAACGTCCAAGCGGCGACGTGCCGATCACCGGCACCGTCAAAGGCAGCGACATCACCTTCGCATACACCATCAATTACGGTGGTAACGACCTCACAATGACCTTCTCTGGCAAGATCACGGGTGACGCTATGTCCGGCACGGTCTCATTCGGCGGCAATGCGGAAGAACCATGGAGCGCCAAGCGTACTCCCGAGAAGCCGAAGACTGAGTAGAGTCTGTCTGGCAGGGCTTCGCGTGACTCTAGGATTGGAAGCTGCTAGAGATGAGGAACAGGCTGGAAATCCTGTTCTACGTTTATTGGGGAGTTTCCTTTGCCGATCATCGGGGCGGTGATAATGGCTTTGGTTACCAAATCTTTTGAGATCTGGACGGCCTCAACCAGATCCCGGCCGAGAGCTAGATTAGCGGTTATCGCGGCTGCGAGCGTACAACCTGTTCCGTGCGTGGCAGTTGTTTCGATAAAGTCCGATTCAAAAATTTCGACCGTATCAGGTGCAAAGAGGTAATCTGTTGCCTTCATCTCCGCATTCCGCACTCCGCATTCCACACTCAACCCGTGTCCGCCTTTTATTAGCACATTCTTAGCCC
>JBEBGA010000566.1:0-1442 GCA_040081695.1 Pyrinomonadaceae bacterium | reverse complement strand
CCGCAATGCCAAACTCGACCAGCACGACCTCGCTGCCGCCAAAGCTGTTCGTCTCGATCACGTCGCACCCAACATCCAAAAACGCCGAATGCACCGCCTCGATCGCGTCCGGCCGCGTATAAAGCAGATTCTCCGAACAATTCTCAAAATTCGGCCCGCCCCAATCCTCGATCGGCAGGCTAAGCGACTGCAAATACGTCCCCATCGCACCGTCAAAGACGATGATCTTTTCTTTTAATAGATCGAGAAATTCTGGCATATAACTAAAAAACCCTGTGCCAAACAAGCACAGAGTTTCGTAAGATTCGTTCTACTCTTTGCTGTTTAGCGGTTTATTTTACGTGGCCGCAAGTTGCAATAACTCACCACATCCTACGTTATTGAGTTTAGTTTTTATCGGGATTTGAGTCAACCCTTGTCGCTTTTCACAAATATTCTTTGCAAGAATTTTTCGCAGATGTCGTTCTCCTGTTACACGACGCAAGTCTTGTAAATATAAACAATCAGGAGATAGTTCACATGTTAAAAAACATTTTCGCTTTGTCGTTTCTTTTACTCGCAACCACTTTCGGCACAACAGCCGCAATGGCAGGGACACCAAATCTCGAGGTGATGGCGTGGCAGGGTAACGCAACACCGCTAGTCGAATCGCCATATCAATACACTACGCGTGTAAGAAATATCGGCAACGGTTCCGCTCAGTCCGTCACGATCGTGGTTGAGTTTCCGCTGACGAACACCAGCCCAAACAAATACATTTTAGGCAAACTCACCGGCGTTTCAGCGAGCTCAGGCACTTGTTCGACGGCCGGCAACAAGATCACGTGTAATGTTGGCAGCCTCGGCAATAATCAGACCAAGTCTGTAACATTCACGTTTGAGTTTCAGGTCGCAACTACCGCTCCGACTTTCAAAACTACCGCATCAGCCGGCACACAACCGGAAAACAACCCGAACAACAACATCCGCGCGACCACGCCGGCTATCCGATATCCGGACAACGTCATCGGCTCGGGCACGTACATCGTGTCGTCGTGCACCGGACGCGGGCTGACATCGTTTTATGAGTGCGAACTTTTTCCAAGTTCGATCCAGACGGGCCTTTCGCTCGACTTTAACCTTGGCGGCACGCTTGGTGTGACGGGTTATCCAATGTACACAGGACTATGGGATCAGAACTCGCTGACCAACAAATCCCTACACTTTACAGTCGATGGCGAGCTCGAATTCAACGGTTTTGCTTCGAACGGAGCTTGCTTTAAAGGCATCACGACTTTCGTCGGCAACACAACCTACAACTCAGCCTATCGCGTCTGCGAACTATAAGGCTTTTCAATAAACAACACAGCGACAATGGAAAAGACCACCCTAAAAAGGTGGTCTTTTTTTCTGATCTTCCGGTGACCTGTCAACTAGTTAGTCTTGAGTCTGAATCTCCCTAC
>JBEBGA010000565.1:0-1448 GCA_040081695.1 Pyrinomonadaceae bacterium | reverse complement strand
GCCGATGACGATGCGGCCGCGCATCGGGACGGTATCCATCACCTCACGCATCGCTTCGACGGCGACATGGTCGCTGTATTTACGATCGCCCTGGCCCATCGTCTTGGCAGATTCGATGGCGGCGGCCTCGCAGACGCGCAAAAAATCGAGCGATAATTCTCGTTCAGCTTTAATAGTTTTCATTTTGTTTCCCTATCGGAAAATGACCCGCAATTGAATAGGTTATTCAAGGCATTTTACCACTTGTTAAGGCGGGTTTGACAAGTTAGACTCAGGATATTACGGTTTTAAGTTGCAACCTGCTAGAAATAGAGGAGAATTTCAAAAGAAAATGACCTATATCACTACACCGCCGTGCGTCGATTGTAAGTACACCGATTGCGCCGCCGTCTGTCCCGTCGAGGCTTTTCACGAGACGCCTGACCGGCTTTTGATCAATCCTGACAATTGCATCGACTGTGACGCATGCCTGCCCGAATGCCCCGTCGAAGCGATCTTTTCGGATATGTCTATCCCCGAAGAATATATGGATTGGCTCGAAAAGAACGCCGAGGCTGAAAATTACCCGATCATCAGCACCAAGATCCCGGCCCTCATGGGCCCCGGCTGCTCCGGACCACCGGAGTAAATAGTCTCGTTTTAGAATTCCATCTAGGCCGTCCGAAGCGATCTTTGGACGGCCTATTTTCCTGCTGAACAGAAAAAATCATTGAAAAAGGAACGCGGCAGTGTTTAAATATGTATTAACGTGGGCAATTTCGTAAGATTTGACCTAAAATGCTTATGCACGACACTGTGACACCAAACACTAGAAAAATTTTGCGAAGCGCGGTTGATTGGCGGATGAAGGTTCTCGTCCTGTTTGGGACGCGACCCGAGGCGATCAAGCTTGCGCCTGTCATCCACGAGCTGCGAAAGAAATTTTTCCAGACGGTCGTTGTCTCGTCGAGCCAGCACAAACATCTGCTTACGCCGTTTCTTGCGTCGCTCGAGATCGATGTCGATTTTGACCTCGGCGTGATGAAACGCAACCAATCGCCGTCGGATGTTTGTTCGCGGGTGATGTCAAAACTTGACAAGATACTTGCTCAGGAGCAGCCTGATCTTATTTTGGTTCAGGGCGATACGACCACAACGCTTGCCGGAGCCTTGGCCGGATTTTACCGCAAAATACCCGTCGGTCACGTTGAGGCCGGACTTCGGTCAGGCAATCTGATGAGCCCGTATCCAGAGGAGATGAACCGCCGCGTCGTGTCACAGATCGCGTCGTTTCATTTTGCCGCGACCGAGAAGAACCGCCGTAATCTGCTCGCCGAAGACGTTCCATCGGAAAAGATCTTTGTCACCGGCAACCCGGTTGTCGATGCGATGAAGCACATGCTCAAAAATCTCGACGTCAGCCCCGAGATAGCCGAGCTGATCAAAAAGACCGAGGGCAAAAAGCGTCT
>JBEBGA010000201.1:0-5925 GCA_040081695.1 Pyrinomonadaceae bacterium | reverse complement strand
GCCAAAGCGCCGTACAAAAGTCGGTTGCCCCACTTGCGGGCTGATTCGTTCTCCTTTGAAAACGAAACGACAAACGCCGCTACCGCACCGATCAGCAAGATCGCCGCGACTACGATAAACCATCCGACATACGGAATATCGGCCCGCAGTCCCAACGATTGCCGCGATGTGCCTACAAATGTCGATGCCGTGTACGTCGCAAACGAAGCCGGTGAAAACACGCTAAATTTGCTGATCGTCGCGAATACCGCAAGTGCAAAAAAGCTAGTCCAGACCGCCATCTTTTCGACCTTGAGCCCGTCTTTTAACAAATAAAGTACGGCGACCGCAAAACACACCAAGGCAATGCCGTAGCTCAGGCTGGCAATACCGACATGGATCGGCCGCCAATACGAATCGAGCACCGGGGGCAGATCGATGATCTCGCTGCCGATAAATCTCGCAAGCACCAAAATGATTGCCGCCAGCGGCAGCGATAGCGCGGCAACAACACGAAAGTTGCGATTCTTCATCACCAGCAACGTCGTGATACCTGCACCAAACGCGAACGCCAAACTTAGGTCGTAGAGGTTGGCGAACGGCACATAACGAAACACCCACGGCATCTCGGCGGCACCTGTGCCCTGAGCGTTAAAGATCGCTAGCTCGCGATCGTATGCCGCGACCCAGCGCACCAACCAACTCGACAGGTTAAAGAACACCCCAAGCGTCGCCGCCCAAAGACCGAGTTTTTCGGCCAGGCGAAACGGAGCGTAGATATTTGTCAGATGAAAAACCGCCGCGATGAGATACGACGCAAGAGCGAGCATCATCAATGCTCCGTCCGAAATAAATCGCTCGCCGCCGACGTTGATCCTCAGCAT
Organism: Pyrinomonadaceae bacterium; assembly: GCA_040081695.1. GTDB lineage: Bacteria > Acidobacteriota > Blastocatellia > Pyrinomonadales > Pyrinomonadaceae > OLB17. The sequence goes on along the minus strand of JBEBGA010000201.1, from coordinate 5,062 downwards.
CAGCATTGCGAATGAACCGATGATCGCCAGCGCTGCCGGTAAATAGAGTGATGCCCGTTCTGCAAGGTTTCCTGCTTGTGGCTTTAGTCCCGAACCGATGATCGGCTGGTCGAGTATTTCCTGATTCATGATGTTTTTGTCTCCAAAGCGTTAATAAATCGCTTGAATTTTTCGTCAAATGCGTTCGAATTGCGGTTTGTGTCCCCGCCAAAAGTTACTTTCGAGGTGCCGTCGCCCGACGGCTCGATCGCCGCCCAGACCCGTTGATGTGAAAAAAAGAAAACCGCGATCAGCGTTAGCACCAGCAGCACGAAGCCGACATAAACGACCGTCGCACCCGGATCGCGTTGGATCGATAACACGTGCTGGTCCGCCGCCTTTTCAAAATCGGTAAGCTGAAATGTGTATCCGGCGACGGGTTTGCTCGCGACCGGCAGATTCGCCATTTGCGGGCCAAATGCATACGCGGTCTGAGCCGTACCGTCGCCGCCCGTCACCTGCAGGACCGCCGCAGGGTTCGGGTAATCGGACGTATCCTCGTTTGGGTCCTCAGGGCCGATGCGGAAATTGCCACGAAACTCGCTGAAACTAAGGCTCGTCCCATCTGCAAGCTTCGCCGTTCCGTCTCGCGGCATCGTCACCGTCTGCACGGATCCATCTGCCGCTTTCGCGTTGACCGTTATGTTTCGTGCCCGCCCGACGGGAATAAAACTCGCCTGAAAAAATCGATATCCGCGATAATCGAGCGGCCGGTTCATCTGAACCATCGCCTCGTACGTGCCGGTTTCGTCCGTGATATTAAATCGCGTGATCCAGTCGATGGTGTTCATCGCTGAGATCGAACCTTCCTTTTTGATCAGCTTTTGCTGAATATCGGTCGCAGTTACCCGAAAGGGCAGCCGTTGGGTAATCTCATTTGTCTTGTCGAGTTCGACGACAGTGTCCGACATCAGATCCTTCGACTCACCCGGTGCCAGGGGCATCTGTCCGGTCGTTCCGAGTTGAGCAGTCAGGAAACCGCCGATAAATATTGTCAGCAATCCGACGTGCACCGGATAAGCGCCAAAGCGATTCCAACGTCCGGACTCGCCAAAGATATAGCGGATGCCATTCTTTTCGGCGGTCTGCACCTTTCGCCAACGGCTGGCTTTCATTGCTGCGGTGATGTTTTCAGATACGTTTTCGCCTGTGCCTTTTATGTCAATAGCCGCTGTCTGCTGTTGTTCGCGAAGCCAACGGAGCGGAACCGTGATAATTGGCTTTGAGAATCTAGCCCAAGTTTTTGGAAAACGATCGATCGACGCCAAGATGATATTCATCGACAGCACCGCAAGCAGCGCGTTGAAATACCAAGCGTGATAGATGTTAAAGAGCCCTAGCCTGCCGTACACGAGCCGCTGTGACGGTGTCAGCTCGGCAAAGTACCGCTCAAACCCGGCGACGTTTTGCTGCATCACGAGCATCCCAATCAGGCAAGCGAGCCCGAGCAGGACGAGCAGCGTTACGCCCAGACGCACCGAGCACAGTAGCTTTATCACGCGAGTGAGCAGAGATTCGCCCGTCCGTTCTTTTGGTTGGACAACAATATTGCTGTTTGGTACCGAATGATCTAATGGCAGCATAGTTTTGTAGAACTCCGGTACGAATATGGCAACCTGTGTGCCGCTGTCGGGATCCTGCCAAGAACAAACTAAATTACTGTCTTTACGAGACTTACCTATTCATTTGTAAAAGCACGGACCTCGACCAATTCGCAGAAAAAGTGCGAAGTTTTTCGCGCTTCGCTCGATTGGTCGTTCCGCGTGTGATTGATGTCACATCGGACACTTATGCCGATGGTCTAAACTTGCTCGTCAGCAATGTGACATGGAATTACCGCGTTCAAAAGCGATATTGGTATTGGTGTTTGTGATCTCCGCGGTTGCGGCGATGATCGGCGGCCCGTACATCGGTGCGTCTAATGAACCTGTCGCAGAGGCTTCAAAGCCTAACTACAAAGAATTTCCGCATAGTGCAAAAGCTCATCAGATCGAGTGTTCGTCGTGTCACAAATTCCCTTCGTAAAATTGGAACAAGGTGCGAACGGGCCCCGACGCATTTCCCGACGCGACCGAATATCCGCGTCACGCGTCGTGCCTCAAATGCCACATGCAGCAGTTTTTCAAGGGGGCAAAACCTAATATCTGCTCAATCTGTCACACAAACCCGAGCCCGCGTGACTCAACGCGGCATCCATTTCCAAATCCGCGCGAGATCTTTGACGCCTCGCCAAAGGGCAAGACCGCGAGCTCCGATTTTTTCGTCGGCTTTCCGCACGACAAACATATCGACATCGTCGCCGGTCATAAAACCAAAAAAAGCGAATTCGTCAACGCCTCGTTTACACGCACGAGCAAACCCGTTGCTGAGGAAAGCTGTGCGGTCTGTCATAAGACTATGCTGCCGCAGGACAAATCGGATGACGAATATGCGACCAAACCTCCGCCAAAGATCGGTGACGGATTTTGGCTAAAGAAAGGTACATTCAAGTCCGCCCCGACCGGCCATACGGCTTGCTTCACGTGCCATTCGGCGGATTCCGGAATTTTGCCCGCTCCAAGTTCTTGTGGGGCTTGCCATCAATTAAAACCGCCCCAAACCGCGGGCGATTTCGACGCAAAATTTGCGGCAACGCTTGGTATTGAGAACAAGATGATGTTTGATCTTTGGCGGCGACGCACGTCCGCAGGGACGTTTCGGCACGAATGGTTTAGCCATGCCGAGCTGAGCTGCTCGACCTGTCACAACGTTTTGAAAATGGACACCGCAAAACCCGAGACGACCAAGGTCGGCATCGCATCGTGTGCCGCCTGTCACGCGACGGCGACATCGGACGACGGCGGGGCGTTAAATTACGAGATCGATTCGCGTGCGAAAACTCCGACGTTTCAATGCGTAAAGTGTCATATGACCTTTGGAAAAATGGCGATCCCGACCTCCCACACTGACGCGATAAAAGCAGCGGCAACGGCAAAATGAAACTTAGATCTGCCAAAACCCTGCTCGCCGTCACCGGACGTAAACGCCGGGCTGAAGCCGCTGTGCTGCTCGCGGTGTGCTTGGTGTTTGGATATATGTTCTATTTCTTTCAAGGATCTGCCGCCGCTAATGAACTAACGCCGGAACCCGTGCCGGAATCGCAGCCCGATTACTCAAAGTTCAACCACAGCGAACCGCAACACACACGTCTGCCGTGCCTCGTGTGTCACAAACGCGAGGTCGGCCTGTTCACGCCGCGACGGCCCGGGCATACGCCTTGTGCAGCTTGTCACGTTCAGCAATTTGCCGATAACAAAAGCCCGCTTTGCACCATCTGCCACACGGCGACGGGCGTAAAACCATTTCCGAGGCTGCGAAGTTTCAACGCGATGTTCAACCACGGACGGCACGTTCAGCAAACGGGTTGTGCGACCTGTCACAAACCGACGCGGCGCGGCGTCGCACTCAGCATTCCGTCAGGAGCGACGGCTCACAGATCTTGTTTTCAATGCCACGGGCCGCAGTCTGATGTTGGCGGACGAAATATCGGGTCGTGTAATACATGTCACCAACCCGGGCGGCTGGTTCGCACATCGGAAAATGCCAAAGCATACGGTGTGAATTTCAGCCATCAAGAACACCTTCGACGCGGCGGGATAAATTGCGCCAGTTGTCACAACGTGCTCGCCGGCGGTGCACGCGGGCGTCAGGTGACGTCGCCGGCAGCGTCGATGCATTTTGCACCGGCCGGGAAAGCGAGTTGTGCGGCGTGCCATAACAGCAAACGGGCATTTGGGATCAGCGACTTTGCCAACTGCCGCAGGTGTCACGAGGGAAAGACTTTTAAGTTTTAGCGCGGGGTGCGTAAAAATCCGCACCAGACGCGTAGTTTGAGTGCGGCACAAGATCGGACAACACACGTATTTTGTTTATTTTCAGCGATTTACTGACATTACTGTTGTCTATGCGATTGGCACATTGATTGCGACTGTAAGGGCGGAGACAGACCGGGCGAGATGCCCGCTCCAAATTGAAATTTGGTTTGAGGTAAAGAAAATGAATACCAATCGCACAAAACTAGTCGCAATCATATTTTTCGCATTACCCCTCTTGATGCTGGCGATCTTTAAGGTGACGCCGGAAACAACGGCGGCAAAGGCCGCGGACGAACCGGCCGTCGTGTACAAAGCAAAATGTGCCGCATGTCACACACCCGGTGCAACGAAGTTCTACGATCCGGCAAAGACGGACGCGGAACATGTCGAGGTCATCCTCAAGGGCAAAAAGGGTGAAAAGCCACCATATATGCCCGGCTTTGGTGACAAAGGCATGGCCGAGCCCGAGGCAAAAGCTCTTGCCGATTATATGAAAGGCTTGAGAACGGCGAATTGATAAATTAGACCCGGTCTTGTTCCTCCAATAGGAGCCACGGCCGTCACGCTTTCGTCCCGGAGATTTGAATGAGTTCGGGTTTGAGAGCTGACGGCCTTGGTTTGTTTGCATTTATGGGGGGCCGGGATGGAAGGTGAATATGAGCGAAAATGATAATACGCCCGGCGAGACTCGACAGCCGAGCTTACTGCGTAACTACATCAGCTTTATCGGCCTCGCGATCGCGGCGGCCGGCCTTACCAGTTTTCTGCTGCTCTTTTTGATCGAGATGTCGGGGTCGAACGAAAACCCATACACCGATCTCATCACCTTTATCTTTGTCCCGAGCATTTTGCTGTTCGGTCTGTTTATCGCGCTCGTCGGCGTTTTGCTCGAACGCCGGCGGCGGCGAGGCAGATCGCAGGACGAGATCGCGGCATATCCCGTGCTCGATCTGAACGACCCGCGAAAACGCCGTTCGCTTGTCGTGATGCTCCTCCTCGGATTTATCTTTTTGTTCATGAGCGCGTTTGGCAGCTATCGGGCGTACGAATATACCGAATCCGTCACGTTCTGCGGCCAGGCGTGTCACGACGTGATGAAACCCGAGTTCGTCGCCTACAACGCCTCGCCTCACGCCAAGATCCGCTGTGTCGAATGCAACGGCGGCGGC
>JBEBGA010000200.1:0-5927 GCA_040081695.1 Pyrinomonadaceae bacterium | reverse complement strand
TTCATACACGCAGCATCCGTATAAACGCGGCGTGATCGGCGATCTTGATCAGTTAAATGCCGCAACCCCTGCCGACGCCAAATCGTTTTATGATCTGTATTACCGGCCGGATAATGCGGTTTTGATCGTTGTCGGTGATTTTGATCAGGCAAAATTTGACACTTGGACGGATAAGTATTTTGGGCGTGTAAAACGTCCGGCCGCTTCGATACCGCGTGTGACAATCAAGGAACCGGCACGAACAAAAGAGACCCGCTACGAAAAAACGGCCCCAAATGTCCCGTTTCCTGCTGTTGCGATCACCTATCTTGCACCGTCGTCAAAAGATGCCGACATTGCCGCATTGCGGGTGGCGAATAAGATATTGAGCGGCGGAGAAAGTTCGCGGCTTTATCAGAGCCTTGTTTACAAACAACAGATCGCCCAGGACGCGTCGTTCAACTTAGACAACAAGGTTGACGGCGGCTTGCTTTACTTTTTTGCGATCGCCAGCGAAGGCAAGACCGGAGCAGCACTCGAAAAGGCCCTGCTCGCAGAACTAACGCTGATCCAAACAAAGGGCGTGACGTTAAAGGAGCTTACAAAAGCCAAAAATCAGCTCATTTCCGACTCTATCCAGAGCCTCGAGGACAATGACGGAAAGGCCATCGCCGTCGAACGCAGTATCGCTTACGAGGGTGATCCGAAGCTCGTCAACACCAGCGTCAAACGACTGCAAGCGGTGACCGTGGCGGACGTTCAACGCGTCATGAAAAAATACTTTACTGACACCAATCGCGTCGTGATCCACTATTCGAATGACGGAGGTGCAAAATAATGAAAAACACACTTACCTTACTTTGTATCCTCTGTTCCTTTGTGATTAGCTCGTTCGCTCAAGAAGTTCCGCCATCTCCGGGTGCACCAAAATCAGTTTCAGTTCCCGCCGTACAGGAAAAGAAACTGACTAACGGATTGACAGTTGCCGTCGTGCAAAAAAGCCAGGTGCCGCTTGTGACGATCAATCTATTGATTCGCACGGGTGCATTTGCCGAAGACACGTCAAAAGCTGGGCTGGCGGATATGACGGCATCAATGCTGACAAAAGGAACTAAGACTCGCACCGCGACCCAGATCGCCGAGGCGATAGAGTTTTTGGGCGGTTCGATCAATAGCGGTGCAGGTTGGAACACGACGTATATTTCGGTAACGGTGACATCCGACAAGGTCGCTCAGGCAATGGCGATACTCGCCGATGTCGTCCTTAACCCAAAATTTGATCAGAAAGAGATCGATCTGCTCAAAACTCAGACGCTCGACGGCCTGACTTACAGCCTCAAGCAACCCGGCTTTCTGTCGAGCTATGTAACAAGTAAATACAGCTTTGGTGAGCATCCTGCGGGCGGAACTCCTGCAAGCATCGGAACCATCTCAAGAGCTGACATCGTAAAATTTCAAAAGGATCACTACAAGCCCGTTAATTCGGTATTGGTCTTTGCCGGCGACATTTCAGCTGCGACTTCGTCCGCGCTTGCCGCAAAATACTTTTCGGCTTGGGGAAAGGGAGCGGTACCGCCGGTCAAGGAAATGCGACTCGACCGCCTTACAAAGCTGGGGACAGCCGACAACTCAGGCCCTCGTCCGGTTGTCAACCGTTTTCTCGTGATCGATCTGCCGCAATCCGGCCAGGCATCAGTTAGCTACGCTCAACCTATAAAGGATGTTGGCCGTTCAGATCAGCGATATTTTTCCGCATCTGTCTTAAATTCCATTTTCGGCGGCGGCTATTCGTCACGGCTTAACCAGGAGATCCGCATAAAACGCGGGCTTAGCTACGGAGCCTTTAGCGGCTTTGCATGGCGAGCATCAAAGGCAAATTTTTCTTCGAGCACACAGACCAAAAACGAGTCTGCGGCAGAGGTCGCAGAACTAATGATAGACGAACTGCGTAAACTTTCGACCACGCCCACAGCGGAATCGGAATTGGCTCCGAGAAAGTCAGGCCTAACGGGCCCGTTTGGCCTTAGTCTCGAAACAACCGGCGGTTTGGCCAGCGCTATCGGCGACCTTTATGGTTTTGGCATACCGTCCAGTGAGTTGAATAGCTACGTTGCCAATGTAAACGCCGTCACCAGTACTCAGATCAAGGATTTTGCACTCGACAATCTGCTGGGCGGAGATATTGTGATCGTTGGCGACTATTCTATATTCAAGGCCGACCTCGCAAAACGCTTTCCAAAAATGACGGTTGATGTTATCAAAGCTGACGATCTCGACCTGAGTAAAGATAACTTACGAAAGTAGGTAAAGGCAGAAACACGACCTGTAGGGAGTGTGTTCTGAAAATTGTATAATCATATAGGTGGACACCCTTGCTACCGCGCGGGTTTCCGCCTTTCTCTTTATGCATCGAAACTTGCGTTCATTTATCGATTTGCTCCGCCGCGAGAACGAGATCGTCGAGATCGCGGCCGAGGTCGATCCGTATCTTGAGATCGCCGAGATCCATCGCCGGGTGATCGATGAACAAGGCAAGGCGTTGCTGTTCACGAATGTTAAAGGTTCGGAGTTTCCTGTGGTGACAAATCTGTTCGGAACCAAACGCCGAATTGATCTTGCATTTGGGCCGAAGCCGTTGGAGTTTGTAAAACGTGCCGTTCACGCGGCTGAGACTCTTATACCGCCGAAGCTTGGCAAGTTGTGGGAGTTTCGCGATCTTGGATTCGCTGCGGCAAAGCTTGGGACAAAGTCAGTTCGCAATGCTCCGGTGCTTGAGACGCGGCAATCGAGCGTTGATCTCGAGAAGCTTCCGCTGCTTCAGCTTTGGCACGAAGACGGCGGGCATTTTGTGACCCTGCCGCTGGTTTACACCGAAAGCCCTGTTGATAAAAAGCCGAATCTCGGAATGTACCGCATCCAGCGTTACGACAAAACGACGACCGGAATGCACTGGCAGATCGGCAAGGGCGGCGGCTTTCACTATTTCGAAGCCGAGCAGCGAAACGAAGCGTTACCCGTAACGATCTTCGTCGCGTTAATACTTTCCGCGATCGCTCCGCTACCCGAAGGCGTGCCGGAATTGATGCTGGCGTCTTTGCTCGCTGGGCAAAAGATAAACACAACAACTAATCCGCTTGGCGATGGCTTACATCGCTTGATCGCTGAATCTGAGTTCGCTATCTCAGGCAAAGTTCCGCCGTACGAACGCCGTCTCGAAGGGCCGTTTGGCGATCATTACGGTTATTATTCGCTTGAGCACGATTATCCTGTGTTCTACACCGACGCCATTTTCCATCGCAAAGACGCGATCTGGCCCGCCACCGTTGTCGGCAAGCCGAAGCAGGAAGATTACTTTATCGGCGATTATTTGCAGGAATTGTTGTCGCCGCTGTTTCCCCTCGTGATGCCCGCAGTTCGCGATCTTTGGAGTTATGGACAGACGGGATTTCATTCGTTGACGGCGGCAGTCGTTCGCGAACGCTACGGCCGCGAGGCATTGTCTGCGGGCTTCCGAATCTTAGGCGAAGGCCAGCTCACGCTCACAAAGTTCCTTCTCCTAACTGACACACCGCAAGATCTTCGCGATTTCGGGTCGCTATTCGAACATATCCTCGAACGCGTCGATTGGCATCGAGATCTTCACATCTTCAGCCAGACAGCGTTCGATACTCTTGATTATGCGAGCGGTAAAGTTAACTTTGGTTCCAAAGCCATAATGATGGGCGTCGGCGATTCTAAAAGGGAACTCGCGGCCGAGTTTCGCGGTGAATTGCCCATCGGCATCACCAAAGCCGAGCCCTATTGTCGCGGTTGTTTAGTTGTTCAAGCTAACGATTACGAAAGCGAAAAAGACATTGCCCAACGCATCGCCAACCACGATTCATTCGCCGATTGGCAGATGGTCATTATCCACGACGATATCGAATTTGCTCGTAGTACCGACAAGTTCCTATGGGCGACCTGGACTCGATTCGATCCGGCGAGCGATATTTATGCTCGAAACGTTGAACTAAAGAACAATCATATTGGCTACGAAGCTCCGATCGTCATCGATTGCCGTATGAAGCCTTGGTATCCGAAAGAGGTAGCGTCGCGAGAGGACATCATCAAGCTCGTGGATTCGCGTTGGAGCGAGTATTTCTAAGAATTTTCAACCCCAAGTCACTAAGGCATGAACAGACCTCGGTCACGCATTGTTATAGGAATATCGGCGTTGATCGCGTTGGCATTGATTTGCGTTGCGTATGGCTATTTCATTGAACCAGCCCGCCTTGTAATACGACGCCAAGAGATAAAGGTCAAAGGCTGGGATCCCGCGTTTGATGGTATCCGCATCGCAATGATCGGTGACGTTCACGGCGGGTCAAATGGCGGTTCAGCCGAAATGATCCGCAGCGTCGTTGCCAAAACTAATGCCGAAAACCCGGATGTAATTGTGATGCTTGGTGATTATGTTTCGGAGGATAAAAACGGCAATCTAAAAATGCCGATGGCCGAGATTGCCGACAATCTCGCCGGACTCAAAGCAAAGGATGGCGTGTACGCAGTTCTCGGCAATCACGACTGGCGTTATGGAGATAATGCCGTTGCGAACGAATTGCGGCGAGTTGGCTATCACGTCTTAGAGAACGAACTTATTACTCTAGAGCGTGGCGAACGGCATTTAAGAATTCTCGGCATGCTCGACCATATGCACGTAACAACGTGGAAAGAGTATTCTGCTAATGCAAAAAAAGCGGTTGCCAAAACAGAGGGCACTGGCGATCTTGTTGTACTTCAACACAGTCCCGATATTCTCTATCTCACCACCGGCGAACTAGCCATCTCTGATGACCTGAAGCTTTTCCTCGCCGCTCACCATCACGGCGGCCAGATCTGGCTTCCGATACTCGGACGGCCGATAATACCTTCTAGTTATGGCCAAAAGCTTGCCGATGGACATATTAAGGAAAATGGAGTGGATATGTTCGTCACATCCGGCGTAGGCACAAGCCTACTGCCGTTCCGTTTCATGGTCCCGCCGGAGATCATGATACTCACGGTTCGGTGCGAATAGCCTCTATCGCAGCATTCCCTTTACCCGATCAAGATTGCCGTCGTTTTTTGCTGGCTTTAAACCGAGTATCTTACACATTATGTTGTAAACCTCGACATTTGCGAATGGATCGGCAACAAATCCTTTCTTGAAGGCCGCCCCGTGGGCGATAAATGTTGCCTGCATTTCCTGGTAACGGTTGTCGTAGCCATGGGCACCGCGCGTTTTATCAAAATCATCCGACTTTCTCTGAGTGTCGTAGCGTTCGCGGCTCGTCATGAACCACCCAAGGTCGGACGAACACACGATCGGAGCGATCCGTCTGCCGGATGAGTAATTGAGGCGGGCTGGTATATCAGTCTTTCGCCAGCACGTCGCGTTTTTGATCGGCTTGAGCTGGGCCAAAAGCTCGTCCTCCTTTCCGGGCTTTGGAAAGATCTGCCAGATCTCGCCGGTCGTAATTATTGGGTCGGCGAGCTTTTTGTCCGTAGTGTCAAAGTATTCATCCATCACGATCGCGTTATGCTGGTCGACGGCCGCCATGCCGTGGTCCGATGTGATGATGATATTCACCTGTTTGTCGATCCCGCGTTTCTTGAGGCCGGCCATCAATCGGCCTATATATTCGTCGACCTCCCAAACGGCATATCTGGTTTCTTCGGCGTCTGGGCCAAATTCATGCCCAACGTCATCAGTTGTCGAAAAATACATCGACAGCATCGTTGGACGTTTTGCGACAGGTAGATCCAAATAGCCGAGTATTTTGTCCACACGCATATTGTTTGGCACCCGCCCGTTATACGTCCGCCAGTGCGTCGGAGCTTCGCCTTGTATCATCGTTTCGGTACCGACAAAAAAATAGCTGCCCGCGATCTGCCCTTGTTTCTCGGCAGTGACCCATATCGGCTCGCCC
>JBEBGA010000564.1:0-1451 GCA_040081695.1 Pyrinomonadaceae bacterium | reverse complement strand
CGCTCAAAAGACATAACCGACCTCCAAAACTTACTTGCTAACTCCAGTGCTAACGAAGTAGCGGCCGCCCGGCGCCTAATCAATCTGATAACCGAGCGCGGCTACAACCGTGACAAGGATCTGCAAAAGGCCCTCGACGCGTATATCGAGCAATTCAGTCAGAGCCACCTGCGGTAGCGGGTGGTTGAACTTTAGAATCCAGCCAACGCTCGGCTCTGCCGCAACGCACTGCAGAGAGATCTAAAGCTCCCCTCCTTACGAAGGAGGGGTGGACGCCGCTCTGGGCGGACGGGGTGGTTCTTTCACCCGCAACCACGAAGATCAAGATCAAAAATGATGTTCCGCCACACCGCACTGCACTGCGGAGAGGCTAAGCCTCTCCGCCGCCATCCCCAAATGATCCCCGGAGGCGGCTGTGCCGCCGACAAAAGAAAAAAGCGTTGTCGCCCGATGCCCGCCTCAGGGTGGGCCGTGATCCGTGGACCGAATCTCCCGCCCCCACGGCGAGGCACAGCCATCGCCGCACTGCTAACGGGCAAAGCCTTTCTTAATTCTTACTGGTCACTGACCACCGACCACTGACCACTGCCGTTTGACACTCCCCGAAAGCGGGTATACCATTTTCGGCACACACGAATTTGGAGATCAAAACCCTATGAGAATTTGGATATTAAAGATGATTCTTCTCTTGGGAGTTGCTTTGATCGGTTGGGGGTGTGGCGAGAAAGCAAGACCATTTGAACGACCATTCAACCCTCTGCCAGCGAATCTTCCGCCGCCAGACCGAATTATTGTCGATCACAGCGGATGGGTAAACGATGGGGCTTCGATTTCATGGAAACTTGAGCCAGGGAACTACCGGCTAGATATCACCGCAAACAATGATGGCGCGGCTGTTGAGTGGGTCGGTGCACCCTGTCCGGCAACGTAACCGATGCGAGAGTTGACAACCACATGTCAACTTTCTCGTCCCGGTCAGTTGATCGTAACGAATCCAAGCGTTTTTGGCCTTGGGAAGAATGTAAGCGTGACCGTTCGAGTTACCCAAGTATTTCGCTAAGAATGGAGAGCTAGTGCCCGTATCCAAAAAAAGAAAGTTGCGTGGTAAGACGGTCAAGCGGCAGGCAGTCCCGTTGCCCGTGCGGGAGACTTCGAAGCGTTGGAGTTGGAAGATCAAGCCATCGCAGTTGCTATATTTGAGGGAAGATCCCGATTTTCTGACAATGGTAAAGTTCGGGCGTGCTATGAACGCCCTTGCTTTTGCCTCGACCTTGCTCGTGCATTGGGCGAAAGATCATTCGAACGTCGGAAGACGCCAGAATCGACGGGGCCTCTTTGTCCTCGCAGGTTATCTCCACCAGACGATCATGCTTGTCCGCGGCGTCGGCGACAGGCATATTACAATGGACGCCTTCGTCCCACTCCGCAACATCGCACACGACCCCAAATAC
>JBEBGA010000016.1:0-20858 GCA_040081695.1 Pyrinomonadaceae bacterium | reverse complement strand
CGCGAAGCTCTCGCAATGCAGATGGCCGGAACCGCCATCCCCTTCGTTACGATCGAAAAAGAAAGCGGCACTGTCGTCGGCTCGACTCGTTTTGGCAATATCGACACTGCGAATAAAAAGGCCGAGATCGGCTGGACTTGGATAAACCCAAAATGGCAGCGAACCGTAATAAACACCGAGGCAAAGCTGCTGATGCTGACGCATGCTTTTGAGACATGGAACTGTATCCGCGTTGAGCTAAAGACCGACTCGAACAACGATAAATCGCGAAATGCGATGCTGCGGATCGGCTGTACCGAAGAGGGAACGCTACGAAATCACATGATCACCGAATCGGGCCGCTTTCGCGACTCGGTTTATTTCAGTATCATTCAAACCGAGTGGGAATCTGTAAAGCAAAATTTGACATCCAAGCTAGCGGCGTACTGAGACACGCGGCGGCTTTGCTGTATAATTGACCGAGGTTATGGAAAAATACAGAGTGACATGCCCTTGCTGCGACGCCGTTTTGACCATCGATGCGGCGACCGGTGCATTGCTTGGCCACGAAGAAAAGAAAAAGGTGCACGGCTCGTTCGAAGACCTGCAGGGCGAGCTGAACAAGCAAAAAGAGCTGCGTGAGAATAAATTTGCCCAGGAAATGTCTTCGATGAAAGACCGCGAACGCCTGTTGGACGAAAAGTTCAAAGAGGCGATGAAGCGTGCCGATCTCGATTCAGATATTCCATACAAAAACCCGCTTGACCTCGATTAAATAATGACCATGCCTACTAAAGCCGCTGATTCGGCGGCGAGTATAAGAGATCGCATTATCGTAGCTCTCGATGTCGATTCTGCGGAAAAGGCACGCGAGATCACACGCGAACTTGCAGGGAACGTCGGGGGGTTCAAGATCGGACTGCAGTTATTTACGTTGGCGGGGCCGGAGTTTGTGAGGGAACTCGCGGCGGACGGACACAGGATATTTCTCGATCTCAAGTTTCACGACATCCCAAACACCGTCGCAAAAGCCTCGGTCGAAGCTGCACGTTTGGGTGTCTGGATGTTTAACGTCCACGCCGCCGGCGGGAGCGAAATGATGAAACTCGCCGTCGAAGAAGTCGATAAGGTTTGTGCGGCAGAGCGGATCGAACGGCCACTGATGATCGCGGTGACGGTGCTGACCAGTTCGAATGCTGAGACTTTGAGCGAGACCGGATTTAGCGGTGAAGTTGACGAACAGGTTGTAAGGCTTGCGCGTCTTGCCGAGTCTGCGGGAATCGACGGCGTCGTTGCATCTCCACGAGAAGTCACGGCGATCAAATCATCGGTCGCAAGTTCAAATTTCCTGACCGTAACACCGGGCATAAGGCCTGAAAATGCAACAATTGACGACCAAAAACGTGTAACCACACTCCGGCAGGCACTGGCCGGTGGTTCGGATTATGCCGTTATTGGGCGGCCGATAACGCAGGCCGCAGACCGAATTGCAGTAGTCGAACAGATGGTCTCCGAATGCGTAGCTAATTGATGAGAAATTACTCAAACCGCAAAAACTCCCGCCTGACGAATTGTGTCTTACACAGTTCAGTCATTGTGTTTCTGTTTTTGTGTGTATTTTTCACGGTTCAAACATCTGCTCAGGTTCAGCTGACACAGTTCAAAGTTGGCGAAAAGCTCGTGTACAGCATTTCGTTTGGCAAGGTCGAAGACAGCGGCTTCATGGAACTTTACGTTGTGTCGCGGGGCATGCTTGGTGGCAAAGACTCGGTCGAGATCAGGTCAAAGATAAAGACTTTGGGGTTTGTCAGCGCGACGTTTGCGTTGATCGATGAGACCCGCACTGTTTTTGCGGCCCCTGATTCAGGGTTGCCTATTTTTATTCGCCGCACGCAAAACGATGGGCCATTACCGATTGAGACTGTTAACAATTACCTAAAAAATCCGACCACCAATTTTGACCCCGTCACGCTCATATACAAAGCGCGACAGGCGAGCGGCAGCTATACATTTTATGAGGGCGAGCAGGTTTACACAGCGACGTTTCTAAACGGTAAGGCCGAGCGTCTTAAGACGAGGGCAGGCGAATTTGATACGACGATCTCATCGGTGCAGAGCGAGTTTCTAGCGGTCAACGGCATCAAGGATCTCAAAATAAATTTTACGAACGACGAAGATCGCATCCCGGTGCTTATCAGATTTAAGACCGCAAAGGGCGAAGGCCGCATCACGCTTGTTTCGTCTCACATGGATGAAACAACGCCCACGGTAAAGCCTACTCCGACCCCGTCTCCGACCCCGATAGTCCTCGCCACACCTCGGCCGACCACTACACCGGTTGAGTATGTTGAAAATCAACCGCTGCTGCCTGAACTTGGTTTTGCCTTGGGCGAGGTTCTCTCGTACAACCTTTCCGATGGTGGCAAACCTGTCGGTATTGTTACGCTCGAGGCAAAAGAGCGTAAATTATTTGAGAAAAAGGACAGCCTTTTGTTGACGGCGACCGTCGCGGCGATCGAGTCGGGGAATAAGACTTTTGCACTGGGCGATGTGATCAGGGCTCAGGTCGATCCTGATACGCTTGCTCCAAAATGGTTTGAGGGCAAATTCGGCGCCGGCCTCAAGGCCCTTAATCAAACCGTCGTATTTGATCCCAGAACAGGGAACATTACTTTTGGCGGCACCGCTCCGATCGACGGGCCTGTAGGCACGCATAGCTTGCTGTCGCTCATCTACGCGATGCGGTCGTTTAATCTACAACGCAGCAACGTCGCGAGCAATCCGGTCAACGACACGCGCGTTGCGGTGTTCTGGGAAACTCAGCCGTACGTTTTCACGCTACGCCCGGACGTTCCTGCTGATATTACGATTAGTGGCTCGAAGATATCGGCACAATTGATCACCATCAATACAGGCAACCCCAAGCTCGATGCTCTCGGCATCAAGGTCTGGCTCGGTTCGTCTAACCGTATTCCAATGCGCTTTTCCGTCGGCACATTTCAGGCCGATCTTATCATCCCGCCTAAAAACATTGTCCAATAGTTTACGTATCCATATTACTGCTATCTCAATAGCCGTTAAATGAAATTGAAATTGGTTTTCAATTAGGATAGAATTCAATTAGACAAGGAGTTTCAAATGCGACGTAATCTATTATTTGTTTTCTTGTTGATGGCCATCACGGCCGTCGCTGGCTTTGGACAGACCGATGCCGACCGCGAGGCGATCAAACGCGCGGCTCTCGACTATGCCGAGAGTTATTACGAGGGCAATGGCGATAAGATGGAAGCGGCTTTGTCGCCGGACCTCGCCAAACGTATCGCGAACACAAATGCACAGGGCCGCAGCAGTCTCGGACACATGTCGGCGATGACACTGGTTCAGATCATTCGCACTGGCGGCGGCAAAAGCACGCCGAAAGCCGAGCAGCAAAAGGACGTGACTATTCTCGACGTGATGGTTAATTCCGCGACGGTTAAGCTCGAAATGCGCGATTGGGTCGACTATATGCACATTGCCAAAATGAATGGTAAATGGGTAATAGTAAACGTTTTATGGGAAGGCAAACCCAAAAAAGATGAAAAGAAAAACTGATCGTATGACTCTGACCGAACTGCCAATTGGTAAAGATGCCCGCGTCGTCGCCGTCAACGGCGAAGGCCGCGTTACCCGACGTTTGCTCGAAATGGGCGTGATACCAGGCGTATCGGTTCAAAAAATAAAGATGGCTCCTTTTGGCGACCCGGTCGAGATCCGCGTTCGCGGTTACAGCTTGGCGATGCGGCGGACCGAGTCGGATGCGATCGAGGTTTCGGTTTAATTTGGAATTTCGAATTTGAGATTTGAAACCGCCGATGAATGAGCGACAACGAACAAAATAGTCATCTGACGATAGCTCTTGCCGGCAACCCCAACGCCGGCAAGACGACCCTCTTTAACTCCCTCACAGGCCTCAAACAAAAAGTAGCAAATTATCCTGGCGTCACCGTAGAACGCAAAGAAGGTGCGTGGACGCTCGAAGGAAAGACGGTAAATCTCATTGACCTACCAGGCCTTTATAGCCTCGACGCGACCTCGCTTGATGAACAGATCGCGAGCGACATCATCCGTGGGCTACAGGCTGGAGTTCCCAAACCCGACGCTATCATCGCGGTCGTTGATGCGACCAATCTCGAACGCAACTTATATCTGGTTACGCAGATGTTTGAGTTCGGCGTGCCCGTTGTCGTCGCTCTGACGATGATCGATGTTTTTGAAAAACAGGGGCACGAGATCGATATCGAGATGCTTGCGGCGCAGTTGAAAACACCTGTCGTTGCGGTTAATGCCAAGAGTGGACGCGGGACGCAGGAACTGGCTGAGAAGGTGGCGGGCGTAATTGGCACGACTCCGGAAATACCATACGAATACAATCAAGAGGACCCAAACTCCGGCCCGCACGGTAAGATCTTTGCCCGATATAATTTTATTGCCAATGTTGTGCAGGAATCGGTATGGCACAGCGACCATCAATCGCACCGGATCACCGACAAGATCGACCGCGTTCTGACGCATAAGTTTTTTGGCCTGGTAATTTTGGTTGCGATACTGCTCCTTGTTTTTCAGACGATATTTTCGTGGGCAAGCCTGCCGATGGATCTGTTGGAAAAAGGATTTGGAGCGGTCGGCGATTTTGTAAAAGCCGAGATGCCGCCGGGAATGCTGACTGACCTGTTGGTTGACGGCATCATCGCGGGCGTCGGCGGCGTGGTCGTATTCTTGCCGCAGATCTTGCTGCTGTTTCTATTTATTTCACTGCTTGAGGACAGCGGTTATATGGCCCGTGCCGCGTTTTTGCTCGACAAACTGATGTCCCGCGTCGGGCTTCACGGCAAAGCATTTTTGCCGCTGATATCGAGCTTTGCGTGTGCGATACCCGGCATTATGGCGACCCGCACCATCGAAAGCCGCCGCGACCGATTCGCGACGATAATGATCGCTCCGTTCATGTCATGCTCGGCGCGTCTGCCGGTTTATACGCTGATGATCGGAGCGTTTTTTGGCGGCAAATACGTACTCGGATTTGTGTCGGTTGGGGCTCTGCTGATGCTGATAATGTATTCGATCGGCATCATTGTCGCGATCATTGTCGCCGCAATTCTAAAACGCACATTATTAAAAGCCCCGCCGCCACCGTTCCTGATGGAACTGCCGCCATATCGCCTGCCAAATCTGCGTACAGTTTTGCAAAACATGATCACGCGGGCGTGGCTGTTTTTGAAGAGGGCAGGAACGGTTATCCTAGCGATATCTATTATTTTGTGGGCTCTGATGTATTTCCCCACGCGTCAATTGGGACCAGATTCGGCTAGAGAATGCGGGGTAGAGACTGTAGCCGAGTGTTTTCCGTCGGAGCAACTCAAAATATCGTATGCTGGTCAGCTCGGACACGCTATTGAGCCTGTAATAAAACCGCTCGGATTTGATTGGAAGATCGGCGTTGCACTGATCGCTAGCTTTGCGGCCCGTGAGGTGCTGGTATCGACATTGAGCATTATCTACAATGTCGGCAAGGATGAGAACGAAGAATCGGAAACGTTGATCTCCGCGGTTCGCGATGCCAAGACGGATGACGGCAAACCCGCTTGGACGCCGCTGACGGCGCTTACGCTGATGGTTTTCTTTGTGCTGGCGATGCAGTGTATGTCCACCATCGCGGTCGTTCGCCGCGAGACAAATTCGTGGAGCTGGCCGCTATTTATGACCGGGTATATGACCGCGCTTGCGTATATCGCGGCGTTAATTACCTATCAAGGCGGCAAAGCGTTGGGGTTTGAGTGATGATACAAACGATCATAGTAATTGCCATCATCGCCGCCGCGTGTCTCTACGCGGGAACAATTCTATTCAAAAAGCGGCGTGCTTTCTCAACAAAACCCGGCTGCGACAACGATTGCGGTTGCAGTGGGGCGTCAAAAAAATTACCCTCGTAATTTGGGATCAAATACAACATTTCTGACACCCGGCGTTCGTTCGATGTTTTTATCGACGTTCGCTTTTTTTTTGGCGAATGTTTTCGTCAAACAGGTCGCTCACATCCCGGCGATGGAAACGGTTTTTTTTCGCTGCATCGTTGCAGCATCGATATGTCTTTACGGGCTGCGTAACGAGAAAGGTGCTGTCATCGGGTCAAATCACCTGATGCTTTTGCTCCGAGGCATTTTTGGCACGACCGCTCTGTTTTGCTTTTTCCTTACGTTACAGCAGATGCCGCTTGCCTCCGCTCAGACGATCCAATATCTGTCACCGATCTTTACCGCGACGATCGGCATCTTTGTTTTAGGCGAAAAGGTAAGGTCGATGCAGTGGATCTTTTACGCCATAGCGTTCGGCGGCGTACTCGTGATCGAACGCTTTGACGATCGCATCGCGACGTTTTACCTTGCTCTTGGAATTCTTTCGGCGTTCTGTTCGGGCGTGGCGTACAATCTCGTTCGCAGCCTGCGTGGCAAAGAGCATCCGCTAACTGTCGTGCTTCATTTTCAGCTTGTCGGAGCTGTCGTCGGATTTATCAGCTTATTTTTCTATTGGGAAACACCGCAGGGTTGGGATTGGTTGTATCTCCTGCTAGTCGGGATCTTTTCGCAGCTCGGACAAATATTCTTAACAAATGCGCTCCAACGCGAACGCATCGCCGGTGTCGCGATCATCAACTACACAGGTCTCGTTTACGCTCT
Source organism: Pyrinomonadaceae bacterium (assembly GCA_040081695.1). Classification (GTDB taxonomy): domain Bacteria; phylum Acidobacteriota; class Blastocatellia; order Pyrinomonadales; family Pyrinomonadaceae; genus OLB17. The sequence goes on along the minus strand of JBEBGA010000016.1, from coordinate 14,163 downwards.
GACCATCGGCTGGGTTGTGTTTGGCGAGTCACAGGGAATATTATCGCTGTTGGGAATGGCGTTGGTGGTTTGCGGTGTCGTGCTGAGTGTGATGTACGGTCGGCGGCAAAGCAGACGCGAGGCGATCGAGGTGACGGCCGCTTGAGGAAGTGGGGGAGTAGAGGAGAGCAGGAGTAGAGGAGATTTTACCTTGGGGAATATTCGAGCAGCGATGATTACTGTCAGCGACACGCGAGATGTGGCCGACGATCTGTCTGGTGATAAGCTTGCGGAGCTGCTTATGGCTATAAATGCTGAGGTAATCGAACGACTGATCGTTACCGATGATCTTGACGGCCTTAGCGACACACTAATCAGCCTATCGGACAGGGAAGACATAAATCTGATCATCACGACCGGCGGTACCGGATTTGGTCCGCGAGACAACACTCCCGAGGCAACTCTCGCTGTTATCGAGCGTAAGGCTCCGGGCCTGTCCGAAGCTATGCGTCGCGAGACGGCGACAATGCACCCTTTTGCAATGCTCTCACGCGGGGTTTGCGGTATTCGCGGAATGACGCTTATTGTCAATCTGCCCGGCTCGCCGAAAGGGGTTGAGGAGTGCTTTGAAGTTCTCCGTCCTGTATTGCAGCACGCGATAAACCAGATCGCAGGAAATACAAAACATTAAGAAGTTTGCCCACGAAACACACCAAAGACACGAAAGGACGATCAATTACGATCGTCCTTTTTTCGTACATTTCGTGTGTTTCGTGGGCTAACCTCTTTTATTCGCCGCACAGGAACGGTATTTTTACCGTTTTTGACGACTTAGTTTTCTGGCCGGTTAGTGTTGCGGTGATCTTGACATCCTCACAGAGCGATCCATAAACATAGACAGGGACGAGATAGATGCCCTTTTCGCCGATGAGGCCGATCTGGACGTTTCTGCGCGTCATCTTGATCTTTTTGCCTTCCCAAACGGTGACGCTAACCAAGCGTCCGGGTTCGAATGAACCCGCCTCGCCTTGTATAGCGACCCAAACAAATAGCGACGTGCTAAGGTCGTTAAAGAATGACTTGACCTCACCGCCTTCGGGATTTGCATCCGACAGCTCGCCTGCCGCTTCGTCAAAGGCATTGACCTTGATCATAGCGATCGAGTAATCGGGAGCTTTAGGTGGTTTTTGGGCGAAGACGGCGGATGTTGCCGCCATCATCGTGAACATCAATGCGAACGTAAGCGTGCGAATAAAAATTTTCATACGGTATTCTCCAATAATTTTCTGCTTATGACCAACTGCGTCAGGTAAAAGACGCGATAATTGCCGGTTGCGTTGTTCAGTTTCTTACAGAGCTAACGATAAATGACGCCGCATCTTCGTGCAGCTTCCTCAAAGAGTCTTTCTCGATGTACATCATGTGGCCCGACTCATAGTAGGTGAACGACACGTTTCGCCGCAGCGTCGAGTCGAGGTTCATCGCCGAGATAGTATATTCGGCTGCGTAGAACGGCGTCGCCATGTCGTAATAGCCCTGTGACAGCCACACTTTCATATACCGATTTTTAGACATTGCGTCCTTGAGGGGCATGCTCGTGTCGGCATATTGATTGGTCACGTTGTAGTTCCAAGGGGCTGTAATGCCGCCGCCCAGGATGTAGTATTCGGTGTCAGTTTTATAGCCAAGCTCGCCTCGAACATAGCTGTTAAAAGCGGCGGTGTATGGCGGACGAATAGCGTTCATCGAAGGGTCGCTATCCGGCCCGTCACCGGCCGCGTCACGGTCGATGCCCTTGAAACGGCTGTCGAGACGCCCAGTGGTCCGGCGTTCGCTACGGAGCAGCTCTTTGTTAAATTCGCCCAGATCAACGCGAAAATTGTTTCGCTCGATAAAATCGGTTGATAATCCTGTAAGCGACGAGTATTGCGACGCAAGAGCGGAGCGTTCGGCGGTGGTCAGATTATCCATCCGCATCATCGCCCGGACGTATTCGTTTGACGCGAAAGCGCGGGCTTCGTCGGTCACCTGTTTGAGCGTTTTTGATTGCATCGCCGGTGGCAAACGTTTGTGATACCACGCCGTCGCCGTGTAGCTCGGCAGGATCAACACGAGCGGCAGGTCGTTGTTATCGGCAAAGCGGATGGTCTGAAAATTCATCACTGTCGAGATCAACGAGATGCCGTTGAGTGCAATGCCGTGGTCGAAAAGCCAATTTGACAGGCCCGCAGCCCGTGTCGTTCCGTAAGATTCACCAACGAGAAATAAGGGCGACATCCAGCGTTCGTTGCGGCCGAGATACATGCGGATAAATTCGCCGACCGATTCGATATCGCCGTTGATACCAAAATATTTAGCCGCCAGCTCGGGCCTCGCCGCACGCGAATACCCGGTGCCGACCGGATCGATAAACACGAGATCGGTTTCTGCGAGCCACGTGTGTTGATTGTCCTCCATCTCAAATGGCGGTGCGGGCATCGTGCCGTCGTCGTTCATCTTGATGCGTCGTGGGCCGAGTGCTCCGAGGTGTAACCATACGCTTGCCGAGCCGGGGCCGCCGTTGAACGAGAACATCAGCGGCCTGTTCGCCGGCGGACTATCGAGCGTGTAAGCCATGAAAAAGATGCGTGCCTCGGTGTCGCCCGTCACAGCGTTTTTGAGCGGCATAAAGCCCGTCGTCACTGTGTACGCCAGCGTGCGTGAACCGACACGGACCGAATGCTTGGTGACCGACGGAGCCTCTTCTTTAGTGTCCGCAGGCCGCGGCGTTTGCGGCGGGGTCGAGGCCGGTTGTGCGGCAATAAACAACGGAAACAAAAGTAACAACGACAAAAGTGCTAGAGCTTTCATACGGTATAAATCGAATTGTCCTGAATTGATATCGTGCGGGAAAAGATTAGCACAAACCGCTAACAACGCAGAACGGTAGTGGGCTTAAGCTTCTGCTTTTATTGTCCCGGCGTGAGCGTAAACGACATCGGTACAAATTCCAGCGACACGATCTCACCTGCTGTTTTGGCTTTGGCGTCAGGTTTGTCGTTAAACACAAATACAGCGGGAAACTCGATCGGCTTGATTCCGCAGCCAAATTGGACGCCGTTCAAGTCTTGTGTGTAGAGGCCGATCCTTGGCGGCTGGCCCTGTGTGCTGGATAGCTTAAATGTTTGTGAGCCTGACCGCAGATGGAAAAAGATGGCTTTGTTCGTGCACTCGATCTTTTCGAGAAAGCCCATTTCACGCTTTTGCCCTTCGCCGGGTTTTTGCACTGCGTTTCGAATACCTTCCATCATTGCAGCCCTACGGCCGTCTTCGACGTTGCCCGGATTTAGCTGCTCCTTTGGTGGTCCGGTCGCATCAGTCAGTTTTGGCGGGCCGTTTTGGTCGTAAATAACATAGCTGCCGCCGCGCATTTCTTCTTCGGTCATAAAGCGAAAATCCGCGGGGATAAATTCGATGGCGATAAGCTCCCCACGGGCGGTGCCTTTTGCGGTAGCCGGAGTTTTGTATGTCAGCAGGGCGTTAAAGGTTGACAGATCGGCGTCGCAGCCGACCTCAGCCATCTGTGAGCTCGGGTCGAGGGCTTGTAGGTCAAGAGAAGCAAAATCTACGCTCGTGACGGTAAATGTCTCGGTCGCGGTCTTGATCGTGTATGCGAGCGGGCGTTTTTTGCAGTCGATCTTTTGGATGCGGCCGTTGACGCGGGTTTCACCGTCGAGCGTTTTTCGGAGAGAACTGTTGATCGAACGCATCCGCTCCATTTCGATCATCTTTGCCTTTTCCGCCTCGGTCGGTTCTTTGCCGGTTTCGACGCGGCGTAATATGCGCGGGCCGCCGACACCGCCGGCTGCGATCGCCGCTTCATAACGCTTTTTCTCGGCGGCGTTGCGTTCCTCGATCATTTTTCGCTGAGCGAGCTGGCTCAGCATAGAATCAGCCCGTCCGCGAACCTCCGCATCGTCCGTCGTACGAGCGATCTTTTCTACGATCGCCCCTGCTTCGGCAAACTTGTTCTGCCGCATATATATCTCGGCGATTCGCAACGCATAACGCTGATTTCCGGGCTGGTAACGCAGAGCGGTCTGCAGGTATTTGATCGATTCGTCAAAATTTTCATTGTTGACGATCGAAACAAACGCATACAACTCATAGCTTTCCGCAAATGATGGATTTAGAGCTATCGCCTTTTTGAGGGCGTCAAATATTTTTGCAGTGATCGCAGAATCAAATCTAGTTACATAGCCAAATTCGTCGCGGCCCTCGCGGCTCAGCAGGTAAGCATACTGATAGAGAGCCGCGTGATTTTTTGCATCACCGGCGATGGCTTTTTCTAACAACGTACGAGCCTCGGGATACTTTCGCTGGCGGAGCTTGACCATGCCCAGCGAGGTATTTGCCATGCTCATATCCGGCTGTAATTTTAAAGCGGTGGCAAGGTACGGTTCCGCGGCGTCATACCTTCGCGAGTGATATAAGAGATCGCCGAGATAGGCATTTGAGGTCGCCTCATCAAGCGGTGATGTACGCATTGTGTCTTCGAACAGCAACTTAAATTTGAATGTCAGCTCGTTGTAGTTGTAGCGGCTCTGCGACACATATTTGCGCAGATCTTTTTCCATTAGCTCGTAGGTCGTGCCGAAAGCTTCTTGAAAAGCTTTTTTTGCCTCAACGCCTTTTGTGACCGCCTCTAAAAACTTGTTAAGCGACGCCGATTTGCCGCTCTGGGTCAGGTAATGCACCAGCGCCCAAGATTGTGCGTAAAAGATACTGCGCGAGTGTCCGCCGGTTTGATGTACCTGTTCATTAGAGAGATTAAATAGCGTATCGAGCGGCATCAGCTGGCTTTGTTGGAGCAGATAGAGATGGCCGCTTTGCGGCAGGCCTAGCTTGACCTTGATATCGTCAACGATCTCAAAGGTCTGGTAATACTCCGCGAGGCCCTCGTTAAACCATTGTGGCACATCAGATTTGCCAAAATTCGTCTCGATGATGAAATGGACGTATTCGTGAAAGATCGTGCCGTACATCTCGCGGTCGTCGCCCTCGGCCGAGAGCGTGATGTAATTGACATCCTCGCCCGGTTGAAAATAACCCGCGATCTCGGTGTCTGCTTTGCCGTCGGAGCGAACCGGTTTGAATGGTTTGAACGACGACGCGTTCTTAAAAACAACTACGTTTGTCGGTATCGACGAAGTAAGATTGGCCGAGGCAAATATCTGGCGAAACGTCTCGCGAAACTGCTCGAGCCGCGTGCCCACTTTGCGGATGTCCTTTTCGGAGGCGTTTCCGATGAGGAAAAAGTTTTTTGACTTAACCTGTATCCATTCATCCTTGGCCGAGACGGACACGGAAAACGAAAGCAGGAGCAGCGCCGCTAAGACGAAAATGCGTGGGTTTTTCATTTTCAAAAAATAGCACAGAAATGCAGTTATGGTAAGGAAAATCTTACGCTGCGAGCGAAGTGATACGGCTGGTTTCGTGTGTGACGGGGTTTGTTAGCATCTCATGTAGTTGTTCGGCGGTCGCCTTGTCATTAAGCATAACGGCAAGGTCGAGGGTTTGCCCGGCGATCTCTGGGTCGCGGTGGTTTATGGACCGAACGAGGGCGATCAGATCCTCGCGGGCGATGGATTGATAGGTGCTGATCTTGCTAATATTTCGGCGGGCTGAGCATCGGGCGGCGGTCGCGGGATCGGCGATAAACCCGATTTCATCGAGGTTTGTGATATGGTCAGTGCCAACGATCGAACTTCCGGCTTCGGTCAGTCCTGTGTAGCGGTAAAATATCTCGCGAAACTCAAATATCTCCGCCGAAGTCGCTTTTGCAAATGCCAGGGATTCTATCCGTCCGCGAATGTGCTCGACCTTTTGCGTAAAGGTGTGCTCATCATACGTTGCAACTGCGATGCGGTACGCAAGCCTCGGGGCGGCAGCCGGCCAGGCGAAATATGCAAATGTAGTCCTTAAGAGGCTCAGGCCGGTGAATTTGTCGGGCAGCGACGCAAATTTATACACGCCGAGTGGAGTGCCAAGGGCGAGGTATATGATGACGATTTCGATGATGGTCATTTTCATTGGACAGCCACGCCCGCGAAAAAGATGCAAATAAAGAATTTAGGGAACAACCCCGAAGACGCTTTCGTATATCTAATGCTTAGCAACCCATAAAGTTTTTAAGCCAAAGTTTTGCACCTTGCAATACATACTATAACAAATAATACCGGGCCGGACACGGCACCGATCAAGGCGGGGAAGATCAAATGACTGAGAAAAGTAAGATAAAAGTAGTAAAAAGGAGCGAGGCTAAAGCCAAACCTTCAAAGGGCAAACGCCCCAAAACTTCGCGTGCAGTAGCCCGCGAAATGGTCTCGACCGTTACTGAATGGGTCACCGAACTAAAAGACCGCAAAAGCACCGAAACAAAAGCCGCCCTCGAACTCCTCTTCGGCGGCACCCAACGCCCGCGGGAATCGTAAATTGCATTATTATTTTAACCTTATTGGTTGATAAGGCTTCGCAGTTGCGAGGCCTTTTCAATTTGCGTTCTTACAATTGCGAAATCATATTCCCTCCCCCGGATCATTCGAGGACCTGCTGGTTCACTGCAACGTGTCCTTCTTTGACCCTTCCACATCCCAACTACATATCACCTTGATGGTCCTCGGCAATTCAGGCGACCGGTCCCTGTTGCAGAGAACGGACACGACGTGTTTATCCCGGAAAAAATATACCGACCCTGGCCGGGTAGGCTGCCATCCTTCTCTCGAAAAGTAAGAATAAAAGTACCTTTCAGATTCGACGCATCCCGTTTCCGACTCGTAGATCAGTGTGTATGATCCGCGGTCGGGTTTAATCACTTCCTGATAGTCGACTTTCTTATAGCCTGCGGGAGGTAGGAAGCTCTCACATACCTGAATCAGATCCTCCCGTACTTTCTCTCGCTGCGCTTGGAGATTGCGGATATAGTCACAGCCGACAAAAAATAGTGGTGTAGAAATTAAAAATACGAAAAGAATCCGGGTCAGACCTGCAATCTTGCGATTTTTCTGAGTCCTAACTCTTTCTACATTCTCTACCGCCGTTTTTCGCATGAGAAAATACTGGCATATCTTTGCCGGAATTGAAATGCTATTTTGCGGGGTTTGTCGTATTTTGCACGAAATGACGTATTTTTCCGATTTGGTCCACCCTGGTCCATCTTGGTCCACCTGGTCCGGACCGGACCAAGCAGATAGCCGGCTCTGCCGTAAACGCACTGCGGCGAGGCTTGCCTCGACGTTAGCGTTATAAAAAGGTTTTGCGGCTATGCCGCCGATCCTCGGAGGCATAGCCTCCTTGAATATATGGGTAGCGTGTTACGTCGAGGCAAGCCTCGCCGCATTGCAACTCGGCAAGCCGCATTTGATGGGCACAAGCCCGCACGGAGTAAGGGCGTAACATCCAAGTTAAACGTAACGCCCTTACTTCGTGCGGGCTTACGCCCAAAGCGAATGCTCTTGAGGAACTTCCGGTTTGCCAGACCTCGATCTTCATTGTTATCCTAATTTCCACAACATTCCAGTTACAGAGTATTTATGAGTGAAAAAGTGGCGGTGGTTACCGGGGCGAGCAGCGGCATCGGGCGGGCGACGGCAAAGATATTTGCCGAAAAAGGTTATACGGTCGTGGCTGTTGGCCGCAACGAAAAAGAGCTGTCGGCACTCGGCACGGGGCTAAAATCGAAAAAAGGTGCGATCAAGATACATCTTGCCGACGTGACCGAGCAGTCGCAGATCGAGAGGATCGTGACCGAGACGATACACAATTTTGGCCGCATCGATGTGCTTGTAAATTCTGCCGGGATCATAATGAACGGCAATATCGAGAACACAAAGCTCGACGATTGGGATAAAATGATGCAGATCAATCTGCGCTCGGTGTTCGTGCTGTCGCAAAAATGCGTACCGCACCTGATCGAGACCAAGGGTAATATCGTCAATGTCTCGAGCGTCGCCGGAACACGTTCGTTTCCAAATGTGCTGGCGTACTGTGTCTCAAAAGCGGCGATCGATCAGTTGACGCGGTGCTCGGCGCTTGAGCTTGCGGCACAGGGCGTTCGCGTAAATGCTGTAAACCCTGGGGTTGTCGTTACCAACATCCACAAACGCGGCGGGATGGAAGACGAGGCGTATGACGCCTTTCTCAAGCATTCAAAAGAAACACACCCGATCGGCCGTGTCGGGACGCCCGATGAGGTCGGCGAATTGATATACTATCTTGCGTCGGACAAGGCGGGCTGGATCACGGGGGCGACATACGAAATAGACGGCGGGCGCGGGCAAACTTGCGCTAGATAACCAAGGGACGAGATGCGTATCCAATTGCTTCCAAGCACGATCGACGAAAACGGGCGGGCCTCCGCACGTCAGCATATGCTGACCATTGTCATCGACGACCGCGTCACGATCGACGCCGGAAGCCTTGCATTTGCCTGCACCGATGCCCAACGCGAAAACATCCGCGACATCATCCTCACCCACACGCACCTCGACCATATCGCCGGGCTGCCGATGTTTATAGACGACCTGTTTGCGACGCTGACCGAACCCATCCGCATCCACGCCACGCGCGTGATGATCGACATTCTCGAAAAACACATCTTTAACTGGTCGATCTACCCGAGCTTTTCCGAGCTGTCCAACGAAAAAGGTCGAGTGATGGAATACCGTGAATACGAACGCGGAGCGGCGTTCAATGCGGCACATCTGTCGGTTCAAAGCATCGCCGTAAAACACGATGTCGAGGCAAACGGATATATTGTTTCGGACGGAGAAATGTCGATCGCGATCACTGGCGACACAGGCCGAACGGATGAGTTTTGGCAGGTTTGTAATAAAACGGACAATCTGAGGGCGGTCTTTGTCGAGTGTGCTTTTCCGGACGAACTTGGCGAGCTGGCAAATGTGTCATGCCATCTGACGCCGAGCACGCTCAAGTCAGAGCTTGAGAAATTTCATAAACACGATTGCCCTGTTTATGCTATCAATCTAAAACCGGCTTATCGCGAGGCCGTCATCAATCAGCTAACCGACGCCAATATCCCGCGTGTAAAGGTTCTCGATGTCGGCAAGGTTTACGAACTCTAACCTTACTTATCCCTCAGAAAATTTAACTTTTCAAAGGCAGTTTCGCGAAACTCACCCGGAAAATCGTGCAGTCGGACGCGATGGTTTGGCAGGACTTCTTTTATTCGATAAGTGCGGTCCTCGCGGTCGACACCGGGCATGATCTCCGCACGAAAAGTAACGTTCATTTCTGGCCGTGCCCACACAAAATCAGGTGCTTCCATAACAAATGCCTCCCGTTCAATCGTCTAGCTTAGGGTCGCGCTTATGCTTTACTTTTCGCAGCGACGGATGGACCTTTTCTTCAGGCTTGTCGCTGCCAAATTTTTGCGACGGTGGAGCAGTCGGCTTTCTGATCGCATCAAAAACCGGCCGATCTTCCGCTGACTTTTTCTTACCCCGTTTCACAAATGGATTATACCAAAGCTCGCCGGGCAATTTAGTGAAACTATTGACTTTATCAACAAAAAACCACAGTATTTTGGATTAAGGCCGATGCCCAGATAATGCCTAGATACAACGACAGACACAATATCTCGCAACGCGACCGCCGGGCTTTTCAGCAGGATCATAGCCGCCGTCGGCCATTTTGGATGCCGGCGATGAGCTATTACGTTTTGGCGTTGGCGGTTGCAGGTGCGTTCTTTTTTCTCGTGTGGGGCGTTCTTCACGACAACGCCGTCGAAACCCCTTGGGTCACGTCTGGGATAAGTGCGAGCATCATTCTTGCGGGCGCCGTGATATTGCGTGAGGTGATAATGAGGCGGGCGAGAAACCGCTTTTTTCGACATCAACGGGCAGTCGAAAATGCCGCTGCTTATCAGGGATCCGAAAGACGTGCTGACAGCAAGTTAACCGTTGAGCGTAACGCCGCCATACTAAAGCAGATACGACAAAAATCAGACGCCGCAAAAGTGTTAAATTCACTGTCGGCAGGGCATCGCGAGGTGTTCGAGCTGTGTGCCGAATATCTTGCTCTGGTCGACCGCGATCTGAGATCGATAAACAACGGCTCAAAGCGACTCGAACCTTTGCTCAAAGGGCGAACAAAAGCCGTCGAATTTCACCGTTTTCATATGCTTAGCTGGGCCGAGATGGAGACGCGGACTTTGACGAATGAGGCAATGACGGGAACTGACATTGATGACAAAGTGAAAGCGGCGCAGGATGCTTTGAGTGTGATAGACGCGGCATTGACAGTTTATCCGTCCGAACAGGCTTTGCTCGATTCGCGAGAGTTGCTGGACGAGATGGCGGTTTCGATCAAGGTCTCACACTGGGTCGAAGAGGCTGAACGTGCGGCTTTCAAGGGTGATTACGCCGGGGCAAAGAGCCTTTACCGGGACGCTCTGTTTTATTTAGGACGCGATAATGTCCATAATGTCGAACGAGAACGGGCCGCTTTGCGGATAAATCAAGAGATCGAACGGATACGGTTGATGGAAGATGGTCACGCATAATTAACGCGCGATTTGTGTAACATCCGTTTACATAGCAATATAGAGTTAGATGATTTCCCAGAGATGTCCAAAATGTAAGAGCGACCGCATCAGACGCGGTTACCGTCCGACCTCGATCTTTTTCAAGGTGCTTTTTCGCTACAATTTATTGTGCGATAAATGTAACTGGGAATTTCGGGGATTTGCCGTTCCGGGTACGGTAAATAGTAGTCGCTCAAGCAGCAAAAAGAAGCGGCAAGCCGTTGCCGAAAACCCATAAGATCCCGCGGATACACAGTATTAATATCTAGTAATTGTGAAAGTTAGCCGGTCAGTAATGTGTTTTCTCTATTGCTGTCTGTTGGCTATTAACGGGGCTATTGTTAATGCACAGGCTCCGACACCAACGCCGACAAACAATGACGAGCTTGTCCATTTTGGCGATGTGCTTGATGTTGATTTTGTCGGGGCGTTTGAATACGATTGGCGTGGCACGATAACGCCTGACGGCAACCTTGACGGACTGGACGCATACAGCGATCCGATACGGGCTCTCTGCCGAAATGAGACACAGATCGCAGCGGACATCGCCAAAGCGTATTCCAAGATATTGCGCGATCCAAAGGTCGTTGTCAGGATCATCGACCGCTCAAATCGTGCCGTTGCGAGTCTCAATGGTGCGGTGCGTACCCCGACGCGATTCAAACTCCAACGCGAGGTCAAGCTGCGCGAGCTGCTTGTGCAGGCCGGAGGCCTAACCGATGACACGAGTGGTGAGATATCGATCTTTCGACCGCAAAACCTAAATTGTAATACCCCGCAAGACAACGGTTCACAGATGATCACCATCAAAATCAGTGACCTTTTGAGCGGAAAGCCCGACGCCGATATTCGAATATTGAGCGGCGATATCGTCGAGGTGATGCGAGCGGCGCAGGTCTATGTGATCGGAGCCGTTAATAGTCCGAGGCCCGTGGTTACAAGGGGCGAGATGACAGTTTCGAGAGCGGTGGCAAGTGCAGGCGGGCTGGCAAAAGACGCGGACGGCGGTAAAGTGACGATCTTTCGCCGCGTAGGCGATGAATCTAAGGTCGAAGAGACCGATCTCACGAAAATAAAACGCGGCGAATTAATTGATGCTGTATTAAAACCATTTGATATAATAGACGTGGCGGTCAAAGGGAGCGGAAAACGCAAAAATCCCCCGGTCGCTATAAGCACAGCTAAAACCGAGAGACGCGAATTGCCCTTAAGGGTAATAGATTAGGGCATATCACCTCAGGCGTGATACGGTTTTATCTGCAAAAGTTTTTGGTAGAAAGCGTTCTAATATCCAGGACGTATCAGGATAATAATGGCAGTGAATAAAAGAAGATTTAGCAAGCGCACGGTCGCTTTGTTATGGATGTTATTGGTTTCGATCGGTATCGGCGTGCTTATCGCATACGAACAGATCTCGGTGTTATACGTTTTGGCAACGCTGGCACTTACCGCGCTGCTTTTAATCGTCGGTTTTGCCGATCTCGAATCGGTCGGACGCGGTGATGGAAGCGACGCCGCTTAGTTAGGCTAATGAAAAGGGTTTGGCTCATTTTTGGAATGCTTTTGCTCGCTGCCTCAGCTTACGGCAGCTCGGCAGCACCTGTTCCCGGAAAACCCGAACCTCAGCGTATCCGCTGGAAAGGCCAGGTCATTAAGATCTCTATTTCAACCTCGCTTACGCGCTCCAATCCAAATATTAAGGTCGATAGCGATGTTATTGCCGCAATTCGCCGCAGTTTCGCGGCATGGCAAGATGTCGCAGATATTGAGTTTCAGATCGATGTCTCTGATAAACAAGGAGTCAGCCCATCGGGCGTCGCCGGTGATGGCATCAGCCTGATCACGATAGCGTCGACGCCGGAAAACGTGCTGCTTTTTGGCAAAGACGCCCAATCGGTATCAGCCAAAACCAGAGTGTTTTACAACCGCAAAGGTTTTATCACCGAGGCCGACATCGTCCTGAATCCGTTTCAGCACTTCTCTACCGACGGAGCTTTTGGCACATTTGATCTGCAATCCACACTTACCCACGAGATCGGGCATTTGCTCGGACTAAAACATTCTGGCGTTTTGGGTGCGGCGATGTCGGAAAATCTTGGCAAAAATACGGCTGCGGACACGGTAGATTTTGAACCGCGTGCGTTGACGGATAGTGACATCGCAGCGGTTCGCGATCTGTACGGCGTCGATAATGAGGAGTGTTGCCAAAGCGTTTCGGGTAAATTGACGCTGTTATCGGGAAAATCGGCCAAGAACCTGAAAGTGTGGGCCGAAGAGCTTGAGACCGGGCGTGTAATTGCCCAGGTCGATACAGATGCCGACGGCAATTACCGTCTCGGTGGACTTGCACAGGGAAGGTATAAACTTTATTGGAAAGTAAAAGGCGGAACGGGTCGCTCCACAAGCAACGACCTCAGCAATGTTGAGGTCGACAACAATGATTTGAAATCTACGCCACAAAAGATAGTCATAGAGCCGACGCAGGTCGTTTTAGATTATGTAGGTATAAATAACCAGCTTGCCGAATCGGCCGTAGCTGTGACGCGAGGCCGCGAACAAACGATCTATCTCGGCGGCAAAAATCTAGACGCAAAAAGCATCAGCATAGATTTTAACTCGCCTTATTTTAGCATTGTTGCGTCATCCGTGACGGAGCAGGATTTTGGGCCGGATATATCGGTCGTCAGCTTTATCGTGATGGTTGATAAAGATGCTCCACGCGGCGTTTACAGCATCATTGCCACTGACGGAAACGGGTCAAAAGCGGCTCTCATCGGTGCTCTCAAAGTTCAGTAACAGCCTTATTTTTCATAAACTTCGCTGATATACAGCTAACGGTTTGCGTTTTTTTCTGCCGTGTGGATAATTGTGTTGTTCACCTCCCGGTGAACATCAGATCATTTCCGTAAGGTTATGATCCGGGGGCGACGGTGTGGGAGACGTCGTCCCCGTTTATTTTGCCTTTTTTCAGACTTGACCTTATCGATAATCAGCGTAAAATTTATCTGATTCACCGGAAATTGTAGTTGTTTAATTTCCGGTTTATGCAATTTGCGCAATTTATACTCAGACATTCTCTACAGAACCGCGTGTGTCAGTCACGGCGGTCTTTTGATTTTTATAGGGTATGAAAACTAGCGGATCAAGCTGGTTAAAGAAGTGGCTTTATCGCGGCGTTCCTGAGATCGAGGGGCCCCACGAACCCGAAGGCCGACATCACCAACACGCCTGGTGGAAAGTGATGTGTCTGACCGGCGTCGATTATTTTTCGACGCTTGGTTACCAGCCGGGTATCGCTTTTCTCGCGGCGGGTGTTCTCTCTCCATTTGCTACATTAGTGCTGGTATTGCTCACGCTTTTCGGTGCTTTGCCGATGTACAAGCGTGTTGCCGAGGCGAGCCCGCACGGCGACGGGTCGATATCGATGCTCGAAAAGCTGCTGTCGCGGTGGAAAGGCAAGATGTTTGTCCTGATCCTATTAGGATTTGTTGCAACGAGTTTCATAATTACGATCACACTTTCAGCTGCCGACGCGACTGCCCACATCGTCGAAAATCCATTTGTTCACGAGCATCTAAAATTTCTACACCACGAGATAATCG
>JBEBGA010000563.1:0-1457 GCA_040081695.1 Pyrinomonadaceae bacterium | reverse complement strand
ATTTCCTCTCGCCGCAAAACGGAGCCCGCGATCCGCTCGACCTAAAAGCTGCGGGTGTTAACTGGTCGCCGAGAAAATGGCTCTCCACGTCGTTTAACGCGAGCATCGCAAAACGCCCGGGAGACCCAACAAAACAAGACCGCTCGGCGACCGCCGCCGTCGCCATCACACCCGGCGGCACAAGCCCGCGATTCTATTTTTCGCACACTCAAAACAGCTCGATACAGGCCAGATCGTCAGCGTTTTCGCTATTCAACGCATCGAAAGATTTCTCACGCTGGCGTGTCTTCCTGAACGCAACCCGCGTCAAAACGCTCGGCACGGCCACATCGAACGCTCAATTTGGTGCAAACTTTCTAATTAACGACACGAATTCTCTTGAGGTGAGCCAAGGCATCGGCAGCAAACGTTCCCTGACCGGCCAGATCGATTGGCGATCGTCCGGCCTGCTTGGCAAACGCCTTAGCTTTACTGCGGGTGCGGGATACAGCTACGGTCAAAACTCGAAATTCTCGGCGTACGAACGCGTCACGGCTTCGCTCACGCTGCCGCGTCAGACCTCGCTGCAGGTCAGCTATATGAACACCAACGCAGGCCCGACCCTGCTCGTCAGCATCAAAGGATCGCTGTTACGCAAACGCGAATCTTCGGCGTTTCTCAACGCTCCGCTCAGCGAGGTCAATTCGTTTGCAAAAGTTTCGGGGCGCGTCTATCAGGACGTAAATATGAACGGCCGGTTCGACGCCGAAGTTGATAAGCCGCAGGTTGATGTAAAGGTGCAGGTGGACGGCAACCGCTACGTCGTCTCGGACGCCGCGGGGCAATACAGCTTTGGATCGGTGCTGGCGGGTGACCACAAGGTCTCTCTCGATCTGCTGTCTGTGCGTGCCGATCTGACGCTGCTCAGCGGCGGCGAACAGGCGGCGGCTCTCAAAGCGGGTAGCAGCTCAACCGTAGATTTTCGGCTCGTGAGAACGGGTAGGCTACGCGGACGCGTTTGGCTCGATGCCAATGAGAACGGCAAATTTGACGACGGCGAAAAACCGCTCGCTGACGTTCGCGTTGTGACCGCCAGCGGCCGCGATACGCTGACCGACGCCGACGGATATTACATCATCGGCGACCTCGCCCCGGGCGAACACGTGATCCTCATTGACGAAAAAACCCTGCCCGAAAAGACCCGCTCCGCCGCCGGTTCGCTCTCGATGCAGGTATTCCCCGGCCGCGAAACCAGCGATGTCACCCTCGCGGTGATTTTTATCCCCGCCGAGGTCAAACGCTTTGGGACGAAGACGAATTCGCCGCAATAGCAACGATTCTTGCCTCAAATCCGCTTTCCGCTTAAACTCGTTATGTACGCATAACGAGATCTTTTAGCGATGAAACTTTACAACGACATACTTGGCCTCATCGGCAACACGCCGCTCGTCCGGATCAACCACATCACCCGCCAGCAC
>JBEBGA010000562.1:0-1458 GCA_040081695.1 Pyrinomonadaceae bacterium | reverse complement strand
GGACATATGTTCGGGCAATAGGCGTACACTCGGACATGGTAAAGAAATTCGTCGCTTTCTACCCAAACCTTCCTGAGCTTCCCGGCATTGTCCTGGACGCCTCGCAAGGCCAGCGATCGTTGGCCATCGAAATCTACAACCGAGCTGTTTCGACCAAGGATGTGGCGGCCAGAAATGAGGCGTTTAGAATTGCATCGAGCGGATTTGTGCAAGCAGACGAGTTTGCGAAGAGAGCGGTTGAACTGACATTCGCAGCAGACATAAATCCGAAACTAGCCAATGAGAAGACAAAGGCTGAGTATCATTCAGCGTTGATAAATCGCGTTGATACGGTTTCGTTAGTCGCCCGGTATGTTGAGCATACGGTTTCGGACGATACGCATCAGATTTTTTTGCAGTATCTCGCTGTCCAAAAAGATGCGAAAAAGAAACAGCTAGTCTGGCTAAGCCTCGCAAAATTGTATTCCGACACAGGGAGCGATCCGGAAAAGGCTGGTCTCATCTATGCCATGATCCTAAAGGATTCGCCGGATAATCTTGAGGCGCTCTACTCTGGCGGTGTTGTCCTTGTCGCATTGGCATCAAAACCAGGTATGGTCACCGGTGCTGAGTATCTCAAGCGGTTCTTAACACTCGCTCCCTCCAGCGACATCAGGCGAAAAGATGCTCAGGAGATGTTGGAATATCTGAAGAAGCTACACGGAATAACTCCATAAACTTAATCGACTACTGATCGCGATTAATCGCTACGCTTCGCTCAACCCTACACAACAAACCTTATGCCTCAACTATTTCAACGTTGGGTGTGATCAATGACTTTGGTATCAATGCAGGAAAGTACGCCATGATCTCTTCGACTTTGGGGCGGCCGCCGGCGAAGCCTGTGACGGATGGCGGGCCGGTGAGGATGAGCGGGGCGATCTCTTTGGTGAAGCGTTCGACGTCGGCTTTGTTTTGGCCGCGGACTCCGACGCGGAGTTGGACTTCGGGAATGTCGGATAGTGATGAGTGATGAGTGATGAGTGATGAGTGGGAAGAGGCACGCTCGTTCACACTCGCGTTTCCGCCTTGATCGTTGAAAGCTAGATGGCCGTGTGTCGCATTCACGCCGACGTATTCGGTTAGGATCACCTCGAACTCAAGGCCGAGGTTTTTTAGGCGTTCGCGGAGGATCTTGTCGGCGGCTTGAGCTTTTTCGTAGGCGTCAGGCCATGCGTAGACCAATGTGCCGACGGCTTTGTAGCCGCCGGTGTAGGCGATAGAGACTTTGTAGAAATCGGTCTTTGGGTGGCCGGTGATGCCGTGGACGCGGACGCGGTTTTCGCCGGCGGGCTCGAGGTTGATCGAGGCGAAATCGGCGACTACGTCGGGCGTGATGTATTCGTGCGGGTCGCCCATTTCGTATAGGAGCTGCTCTTTGACGGACTGAATGTTGACGCGGCCGCCGGTGCCTTCGTG
>JBEBGA010000561.1:0-1460 GCA_040081695.1 Pyrinomonadaceae bacterium | reverse complement strand
ATCTCGATGACCGGCAAAGTTGAGGGGGATTCGATAGCCGGAGCCGTCTTTTTCGGTGAATCCGGTCAACAAGATCAATGGAGTGCCAAACGCACCCCGGCGCCAAAGTCAACCACTGAATAATCTTTAAACTGTTAAGATTCGATTATTTCGACCGTCGTTTTAATCAAACTTTTCGGAATCAGAGCCGGGAAATAAGCCATAATTTCCTCGACTTTTGGTCGTCCGCCCGCAAAACCGGTGACGGCTGGCGGTCCGGTTAAGATTAAAGGTGCGAGTTCTTTGGTAAATCTTTCGACGTGAGCTTTATTTTGACCGCGAACTCCGAATCTTAACTGAACTTCGGGAATGTCTGGCGCCGGCTCACCCGCCAGATGTCCGTGCGTGGCATTGACGCCGACAAATTCGGTGTGAATGAGATCAAACTCTAACCTCAGTTTTTGCAGCCGTTGACGCAGGATTTGGTCAGCGGCTTTCGCTTTGGCGTAAGCGTCAGGGTAAGCATAAACGAGTGTTCCGACCGCTTTCCAACCTGCCGCATAGGCAATCGAGACTTTGTAAAATTCGGTTTTCGGATGTCCTTTAATGCCGAAGACTTTAACGCGGTTCTCTCCCGCGTCCGTCAGGTTGATGGTGGTAAAATCCGCGACCACATCGGGCGTAATGTAACTGTGAGGATCACCCATTTCGTAAAGCAGTTGTTCTTTGACCGATTGAATATTGATCCGTCCGCCGGTGCCCAGATGTTTGGTGACAACAAATTCAGCGTTCGCAGTAGCTTCGACAATCGGAAACCCGAGGTCGGCTAGATCGGGAATATTTTGCCAATCGTATTGACAATTTCCGCCCGAAACCTGCCCGCCGCATTCGATAATATGTCCGGCAATCGTTCCGGCTGAAACCTTATCCCAATCGTCAAAAGACCATTTGAATTCGTGAACCAATGGCGCCAATGTTAGTCCGGTGTCGGTCAGGCGTCCGCCAATGACAATTTGTGCTCCTTTTTCCAGCGCCTCGACCAACGGGGCAGCACCGATATAAACATTGGCCGACTGAACTTGATCCCGAATAGCAGAGAGGTCTTGGCCCGTGTCCATATTGATAAACTCCGCGCCTTCGGCCATCCACTCATCTATTTTAGGCATAATGTCATCGCCTTCGATGATACCGATTTTGACTTTGAGACCTAATTCCTGAGCCACTTTTTTGACGGCTTCTCCGCAACCGCGAACGTTGACACCGCCGGCATTGGCCATCACTTTGATATTTTTCTCAACAATGTCAGGCAGAATCTCACGCATCAAATCCACAAAATCGCGGGCATAACCCATTTCGGGATTGCGGGCCCGCTGTTTTTGCAAAATTGACATGGTGACTTCCGCCAGATAGTCGAGCATCAGGAAGTCCACTTGCCCACGCTCCACCTGCTGACGCGGCGCGTCCAGCGAATCGCCCCAGAA
>JBEBGA010000199.1:0-5968 GCA_040081695.1 Pyrinomonadaceae bacterium | reverse complement strand
TTTGTATCCATCAGCACTGCCATCGGCGTCCATTTTGCCCGGAACAGGTCGGCAACTTCGCGATCCTTTTGTAGCAGGATCAGTTTTTCGGTATCGCCACCAAATTTTGCACGGTTATCTTTTGAAGCACGATTACTAATAAAGACTAATTTGACCTTATCGGAAAGATCACGCTGCCATTCCTCAAATTGAGGAAGCAGTGCACGACAGGGCGTACACGTCGGGGCGACAAAAAAGAAAACGACCGGCTTTTTATCCGCCTTGATATCTTTTAGCGAAACAGTTTTTCCGTTTAGATCGGGCAACTCAAAATCGGAAACCAGAGCCCCAAGCGGCAAGCCTTCGCGCGGATGGCCAATATCTTCACGCTCTACATCGGCAGTTTCACGGCCAATGAGTTCCATTAGTTCGATCCGGCGCATTATCTGCTTTTGCTGTTCAGAGACGCTCTTGAGAAACATCACTGCCGCAAGCAACAGCACGATAACGGCAAGTCCGACAGCAACAAATAAAATATCCTGCTCTGAACGAATGATATTTAGCCCTTGACCGCCTCGCCCCTGAATAACGAGGATCACGGCGGGCACCATCATTACCAGATTACGAACAATGCTGCTGACACCGACCGGCTCGCTGTGTATTTGGCCAAAACAATGACAGTCAGGTGCATTACCTTTTGCCATCTGATAGAGCATCCCGGCGGTAAAGATCAACAAGAACGTAGCTGCACCGATCGCTCCAAACCACGAGCTTGGGACAAATAGCAACATTCCAGCGACGGCAAGTTCAAAGAGCGGGAGTAAAAATGCAGCGGGTCGAACCAATGATGCGGGCACACCAAAATCCGTCAGAGCCTTTCTAGAGCCATCAGGATCAAATATTTTGGCGATTCCGGCAACGCCAAACACACCAGCCAGTCCAAGCCTTAATAATAAAAGAAAAATTTCCATGACTATTGATCGATAATAAATACTATCTAACCAGGGCGTGGCTTTTCAATCTACTCCCCTTTCTTCTTTTTGGTTTTGTGTCTTTCGACCAGTCGGACGGGCGTTGCAAAAAATCCAAATTCCTCGCGAAGCCGATTCTCGACATATCGTAAATATGAGAAATGCAGTCCGCCTTTGCCGCCGGATGTAAATAGGATGAACAGCGGCGGACGGATACCCGCCTGTGTGATGAACTGGATCTTGAGCCGCGAAAAGCCGCCCTTGACCGGAGCCGGAGCCGAGCCGCCTTTGGGCTGTTCGATCGCCTCTTCGAAAAACCGGTTGAGCCGCGAGGTTTGTAGACGCTCGTTTCGGGCGTCATACGCCTGAGCGACAAGCGGCAAGATCTTGGCAACACGCTGGCCGGTCAACGCCGAAATGGTCACGATCGGTGCCCAGTCGATAAACTTCATCGCCTCGCGCAAACTGCGTTCAAATTCGTAGATCGTATTTGTTTCTTTTTCCTCGACAGCGTCCCATTTATTAACGGCAAGGATGATCGAGCAGCCGGAATCGAGAGCGTATCCCGCAATATTGGCGTCCAGGTTTGTCACGCCTTCGACCGCGTCGATGACCATGATAGCGACATCAGCACGTTCGAGAGCCTTTCGGGCCATTATCACCGAAAGCTTTTCGGCCATTTCGTTGGTCTTGCCTTTGCGGCGGATACCGGCCGTGTCGATGAGCAGATAATCGCGGCCATCAACTGTCAAATGCGTGTCGATGGCGTCGCGAGTTGTTCCCGCAATGGGCGAGACGATAACGCGTTCCTCGCCAAGTATCTGATTGAGCAGCGACGATTTTCCGACATTGGGACGGCCGATGATCGCAAGCTTGATCTCTTTGGATGCTTCCTGCTCGACCTCTTCTTCAAACTCTAGATGGTCAAAAACCATGTCGAGCAGATCTCCGATTCCGGTTCCGTGCTCGGCCGAGATCGGTGACATTTCAAACCCAAAACGGTAAAACACGCTCGCCTCGTTTTCGACGTTTTTTGATTCGCATTTGTTTGCCGCAATGATGACCGGCTTGCCGGTGTTGCGCAGCAAGATGCCTAGCTCTTCATCAAGCGGTATGATCCCGGCACGCGAATCGAGCACCCAGATGATGGCGACCGATTCGTTGATGGCGTGCGACGCCTGTTTGAAAATATTTGCCGGAATGATCGCCTCGTCATCGGGCACGATGCCGCCGGTATCGACTAGGCGAAACTCCCGAGCTTTCCACTCGACCTCGCCAAACATCCGGTCACGCGTGATCCCCGGCTCGTCACCGACGATCGCCTTGCGGCTTCCGGTGAGACGGTTAAAAAGCGTTGATTTGCCGACATTTGGCCGGCCGATGATGGCTACGAGAGGTGCTTTCATAACGAGCGAAGGTTGATTCTAACAAATGGAATGTATAATTGGCGAAGTGATGCTATTTGATGTTCAACAAGCCACGGAGATACTGAGCCAAACCCCATACACGCTCCAGCGTATGCTGAGCGGTCTTTCGCCGTACTGGACACAGCTTGGCGGCAGCACTGAAAATTGGAGCCCGTATGATGTTATCGGTCATCTTATCCACGGCGAAGAGACCGACTGGATCCCGCGAGCCGAGATGATCCTTGCCCAAGGCGAGAACAGGATCTTTACGCCTTACGATCGCTTTGCACAATTTGAAAGGTCAAAGAATAAGTCATTCGACGATCTGTTAACTGAGTTTGCGCATCTCCGCAGCGTCAATCTCGAAACGCTCGTTCGCTGGCAATTGACGCCGGATCAGTTGCTGTTAAGAGGTATGCATCCCGAGCTTGGCGAGGTGAGGCTTGAGCAATTGCTCGCGACTTGGGTCGTCCACGACTTAAACCACATTCGCCAGATCGTAACGTTTATGGCCGAGAGATATGCCGAAAATGTTGGCCCGTGGAAGGCTTACCTTGGGATCCTGCACTAATCTATCCTTTCAAAAACTCATAGGTAACATGGATATTTAACAGGCCGTTAGATATCTCGGGCCGCATTCCGGTCGCTCTCATACGGATATTCCCTGTCCGCTGGATCGGGATGCCGAACGAGACTTTGTCGAGGCTAAGTATCTCGATAGGGTTTAGTTTTTTATCGATCGAGCTTTGCAGCATCTTGGCGATCATAGTCCCGCCGACACCGCCTGTACCATTTAGATTGACGTTTAGAACGCGGGCGCGGGCAATCAGACGCTGGCTATTTTGGTCGAATTCCAGATCGAGATTAGCCTCTGCCCAACCGGCAAATCCAATACAGCCGATAAAGGGCGGAGCGTAATTTCCTGAAAACGCGAGCGGCAGATATATCTTGCCTTCGCGGTAACGGACGGCGGTTCTGACACCGTTTGATTCCCTCAATATCTTTATCGTTTCGTTACAACCCGACGTTTTGTTCTCAGTGATCGGAAACTCGGGAGCATCGTAATTTTGATAGATTGAATCAAGCAAAGCATCAAAAAACGCTTCGTTAAGGCTGACCGTGACCTCTGCACGTTGAGCGTTAGCCGCTGTGAACATCAAAAAAACCGCCATACAGGCGGCGAATATTCGTTTATGCATTATTTCGCCTCATATCCGGGAATCTACGTTTGTCTGATGATGTTATTAGAGCCTGTGTTGTTTGGGTATTTACAGGCCGCTTTTGACAATGTCGTGCAGTCTTAATAACCCAACGCATTCGCCGCTGCCGTTGACAACCGGAAGCACTGATATCTGCGAAGGGCGGTCTTCCATTAGTTTCAGGGCATCAAACGCCAGCATATCCGGCGAAGCGGTGATCGGACCCGCGGTCATCATATCGCTTGCCGTAAGCGAAGATAATCCTGACGGATCGGTCTTTTCAATGGTACGACGCAGGTCACCGTCGGTTACTATGCCTATCAGCTTAGCGTCGCCGTCGACAACATTTACCGCACCTAGAGCGTTTTTTGATATCGCTTTTACAACCTCAAGCCACGTTGCCGCCGGACTGATATTCGGGCTTTCATGCATCAGATCATTGACGGTTAGCGTCAGGCGTTTGCCGAGCCGTCCCGCAGGATGATTGGCCGCAAAATCCTCAGGCGTCAAGCCTTTTGCCTCCATCAGAGCCATCGCGATCGCATCGCCGATAGCCAACGCGACAGTCGTCGAAGCCGTCGGAGCGAGGTTTAACGGACACGCCTCTTTATCCACCGACGCGTCCAGAACGGCATCCGCTACGCGAGCAAGTGTCGAGCTGTCGTTTCCGACGATGGCAATTATTTTGACGCCGCGCTGACGCAATGCTGGCAAGATCGCGAGCAACTCCTCGGTCTCGCCCGAGTTGCTCAGCGCGATCACAACATCATCCGTCGCAACCACGCCAAGACCGCCGTGCAGCGCATCCGACGGATTGACAAAAACGGCCACGGTGCCGGTGCTCGTCATCGTCTGCGCGATCTTCTGTGCTATTACACCGGATTTGCCGACACCGCAAACGATAACCTTGCCTGCACAATTTTCGAGCAGTTCCACGGCGTCTGTAACATTAGCTTTATCGAGATTAGCAGCCGCACGGTCGATCGCCGCCGATTCGATACGCAGTATTTCTTTGACTTTTTCAAATTTATTTAGCAATTGTCTTAATTGATTAAAATGAAAACTGAAATTTAATAAGTTGCACTTAAAGGATATCAGGAACTAATAGAAACCCCACCAACGTGCTAAGATTTTACACGAAAGAACCTTTTGACGAATAATGCAAAACCTGATCGAACCTTACCGCGGCAAGCTCGTGGATCTAGTCATTGCCCAACAAGAACGCTCTCAACTCATTGCCGAGTCAAGCAACTTGCCATCATTACAACTGTCCGAACGCTCCGTCTGTGACCTCGAACTGCTTTCGACAGGCGGCTTTTCACCGCTCGACAGCTTTATGGGAAAGGCCGACTATGAACGCGTCGTCGCAGAGATGCGTCTCGCTGACGGAACAGTTTTCCCTATTCCAATTGCTCTGCCGGTCGATCATTTTGACGGATTGGCATTGGATAGAAAGATCGCACTTCGTGACGCGCACAACGATCTCTTGGGAGTGATGACGATTGAGGATATCTACGAGTGGTCGCGGCCGGAATTTGCAAATAATGTGCTCGGCACAAGCGATCTACGGCATCCGCTGGTCACGGAAATGGAGCATTGGGGACGGTTAAATATCGCTGGGAAACTACAAGTTTTAGCCCTCCCCAAACATCCCGATTTTCGCGACCTGAGACTGACTCCCGCGCAAACACGTGAGGCATTATTGCGATTAGATCGGAAAAATATAGTTGCGTTTCAGACACGCAATCCGATCCATCGCGTCCACGAAGAAATGACCAAACTCGCTGCCGAGATGATCGACGGAGCGATCCTGCTGCACCCAGCTGTAGGCCTGACAAAACCCGGCGACATCGATTATTTCACTCGGGTCAGAACGTATAAGGCTCTGGTCGAAAATCATTACGACAACAGCCGCACGCTGCTGTCGCTGCTCCCGATCGCGATGCGAATGGCGGGTCCACGTGAGGCTATTTGGCATGCGATAATCCGCCGCAATTACGGTGCGAATCATTTCATCATCGGCCGCGACCACGCAAGCCCCGGCGTAGATTCGACCGGCAAACCTTTTTCCGAACCCAGGAACTCGCCCAAAGCGTCTCAAAGGAGATCGGAGTCGAGATCATGACATTTGGCGAAATGGCATATCTGCCCGATGAAAAAGCTTACGGCGAGATCGCCAAGCTGACCGCCGGAACAAAAACGATATCCCTTTCAGGCACGCAGATCCGAGATGAATATCTAGGCCGGTCAAAACCTTTGCCTGAGTGGTTCACACGGCCCGAGATCGCGGCGATACTTGCCGAAAGCTATCCGCCGCCAGAAAAACAGGGCGTTTGCCTTTGGTTCACCGGGTTAAGCGGCGCAGGAAAATCAGCGACCGCCGAGGTTTTGACAATTTTGCTAAATGAACGCG